>CAYOJT010000138.1:0-5015 GCA_964404365.1 uncultured Bacteriovoracaceae bacterium | reverse complement strand
CGGGGACATTCGATTGAGGTTCGTTTATACGCCGAAGATCCTTCTCAGGAATTCAAACCGACGCCTGGAAAAATTGACAAATTACGTTGGCCAACCGGGACTGGAATTCGAGTGGAAAGCGGAATCGAGGAAGGCCAGACGATCGGTGCTGGCTTCGATTCCATGCTGGGGAAAATTGTGGTGAGTGCTGCGACTCGCGAACATGCGGTGGCTCGCATGCGATGGGCGCTCAGTGAAACGGTGATTTTAGGGTCGATCGGAACAAATCAAAACTATCTCCGTGCACTCTGTGACGATAAAAATGTCATCTCTGGAAACGTCCACACGGGTTATTTAGGGACGGCATACAAGGACTTCGCGCCACTTCCGAGCGAAAGCGAACTCAGCCTCATTCAGGCAGCGCGCGCTCAGGGAATTGGAAAGTCGCATTCGCATGCAGGCACTCAATCGGGCTCACAATCTTCCTACTCTTCACCTTGGTTTTCGAAAGGAAGTACGTGATGTCGAAAGAAACACTCCGCCTTTCAGGAAAAAGAACGGAAATTCCAAGCGTCACAGGCGAGTGGAATTTCGAAACTCGTCCAGGCGGTTGGGTGATCGCAAGCCGGATGGTGAACGGGAAAATCGAACGAAACCGGTTTTTCATTCATGAGTCGAAGGGAAACCTTGGGCTTAATATCGGAGGATTCCTCTACCACGCACAAGTTCAAGCTCAAACTCGAGGAGGGGGAGCGGGAGCAGGTTCAGATCTCGATTTGATCGCGCAGTTCCCGGGAAAAGTCAGAAAAGTTCTCGTATCTGCCGGCCAAAAGGTAAACGAAGGCGAAGCACTTCTCCTTCTAGAGGCTATGAAGATGGAGTTTTCCGTGAAGGCGCCCTTTTCGGGCACGGTAACGAAAATACACGTGAAGGAAGCAGAACAGCTCACCCCCGGAACACGTTTCTTAGATTTAGAAGCCGAGGGAAAAAAATCGTGAAGTCACCGAAGCTTCCGAAAAAAATCAGAGTCTTCGAAGTCGGAGTTCGTGATGGCCTTCAAAACGAATCGGCCACCGTTTCACTTCAAGATAAGATCTTTCTCGCTCAAGGCTTGATAGCTGCAGGTGTTGCCGAAATCGAGCTCGGAGCGTTTGTGCGTCCTGATCGTGTCCCTCAAATGGCAGATACGGACGCGGTTTACTCCGCGGTCAAAGAAGGAAGTCTTAAACTCGGTAAAACAAAAGCCTACGCGCTGGTTCCGAATCTAAAAGGGCTAGAACGTGCGATTGAAGCAGGCGCTAAAAATATCGCAGTCTTCACGGCCGCAACCGAAAGTTTTGCGAAACGAAACATCGGTATGTCGATTGACGAGTCACTCGAAGTTTTCTCGGAAATCATTCGAGAAGCGAAGAAGAGAAAAATCGGGGTGCGCGGTTATGTTTCAACGGCATTTGGTTGTCCTTTCGAAGGAAAAACTCCTCCGAAAAATGCAATCGAGGTTGTATCTCGATTGATGAAGCTTGGAGTCGCTGAGGTTTCGGTGGGCGACACCATTGGTGTCGCCACCCCTAAGGACGTGGACGCCGTTTTTATTCCGCTCTTAAAAAAATTCGGCCCTAAGAAAATCGCGGGACACTTTCACGATACCCGCGGAACCGCGCTTGCAAACGCACTTCGTGCGATGGAGCTTGGCGTGACCACCTTAGATTCTTCGGCCGGAGGGCTCGGGGGTTGTCCGTTTGCTCCGGGTGCGACAGGGAATCTCGCAACCGAAGATTTGATTTACATGTGTGACGGTCTCGGGATTCAGACCGGAATTCATCTATCTCGACTTGCGCGGACTTCGCTTGAGTTTTTTCGACGGATCCAGCGCCCTATTGCTTCACGCTATCTTCAGGCATTCGCCGCTCAACAGAAATGAAACGCGTGCTGGAACTCACTCAGTTTTATGTTCGACTGTCTCTGACGTTAGTCTGGATGATCATTGCATCTTTTCTGTCACTTTCTTTTGCGCTGGTTCGTTTTGGAAACGTCGATAACAATCGATTTTTTGGCTACATCCATGGCCCGGTAGCTCGCTGGATTCTTGGCATAAAGCTTGTTGTCCACGGGGCAGAGCACGTGAAGGTCCACCAACCCTGTATCTATACTGCGAATCACCAGAGCGGAATCGATATGGCGGTCATGCAGCCGCTCTTTCCGCCGAACACTGTGATGATCGGTAAAAAAGAAGTGATCTATGTGCCGATTTGGGGTCTCCTTTATGTCGCATTCGGAAATATTCGGATCGATCGGAAAGATAAGAAGAATGCCATCGCGGGTCTTGACGTCGCGGTTTCTCAAATGAAGCGCAAGAACTGTAGTATATGGTTGATGCCCGAAGGTACGCGGAATCAAACGGGTGAAGGATTACTCCCTTTTAAGAAGGGCGCTTTCCATATGGCGATTCAGGCTCAGCGCCCGGTGGTTCCGATTCTGTCAGCGTCGCTCGGTCGTTTTGTAAATTTTAAAACGAAGATCGCAAAAGGCGGCGTCCTCCACGTAGCTATGCTTCCACCGATCGAGACCCGCGGAATGACACTTTCCGATGTCGATCGGCTCACGCAGGAGACACGAGAAAAAATGCTCGTTGCTCTAGAAGAGCTAAATCGCCTCTCGATCCCAAATACCTAGAATGCCTCCTGGCTCATCAGGGATCGTTCATTCTCATGATACCCCTGCGACTGCTTACCTTGGACCCGACGTAAATGAAGTCAATTCTCGCTCGTTCGGCTAAATTGCTGCATCGCGACTGGCTACTTTCGATTTGACGATCACTCACCCGAGATCTAGAACCTAACCCATGTCGACATGGGTAATCATTAGTTGGGTATTGGTAGTCATCCTTACGGGCGTAAACATTTTCATTTTCTTGAAGCTCAAATCCGCTTCCGAACAAATGTTGAAAATGGCGTTCCCGAACGCAAAGAACATGAACGAAGCCTTGGGCCAAATGCAGAAGCTCATGGGCGGACGGGGTGGAAACCCGATGGCGGGAATGTCCCCTAAAGATCGCGATGCTCAATTAAAGCAAGCGATGCAGATGCTTCAAAACATGAAGAAATAATTTTGAGATTCAATGGAATCGAGGAGCCCGCGAGTCGAAAGACTAGGCGGGCTTTTTATTTTTCCGAGCACGGTAGCGTTTCAAGAGTTCACCGAAAGTATCGCGGAGCTGATCCGTAACTTTGGATTCCTCGCCGAGGTAAGAAAGCGTTTCAGAAATCGTCTCAATCGTGGAGAGGCACTCCGCGCGTGGCTCTTTTCTGAGGTTTCCATACAGAGATTTGGATTTCGGCTGAAGAACGAGTCTTCGGCATTTCAGTAACCAAGCATTCCTCCACCAGAGCGCCTTAGCTTGAGACCAAGTTCCATCTAAGAAAATCACGCCATCCAAATCATGGAGAACGCGTTCATTTTCGTAAGCCGGAAGCGCAGCTCCCGCCTTTGTTACGGCATAAAGCCCCGGTCCACGCGCACCGGATTTAATTCCAGATCCAAGATAAAGCACGCCCCAGCGTGAGGGGATAATGTCTTCGCGACCCAGCGCCTTTTTCAAATTCGGCTTAGAAAGCGCCACTAAAAGGGATGAGTTTTTGAGCGAGAGGTGCGCAATTTGTGCAGTTCCGATGTCCTTATCGGGTTCTTGGGGATGCTGAAGGATGAAGACATGGTGCTTGGTTTCGAGCGGTTGAATCAGCGCGCAGACACAGAGGTCTTCGCTCTTTCCACAGCGAGCGCAGGGTGGAGATTTGGGTTTTAAGATGTTTTTGGGCGCTTGTGATTCCATGGGAGATCTCGATTTGCCCTATAGACCATAACTCTCAGACCACAATCCAGTGATTTCCCAGCGTTGACACGATTCCATGGCCCAGGAACTTGAGTTTTAGGTCGTGCGCGATGCTTTGTACTTCGAAAGTCAGAATCCGATCTTCTCGACTCGGCTCCAAGTCGCCCGAAGGGTGGTTATGGATGAGATAAAATCCTTCCGGTCGAAGATAGAGGAGGGCTTGGAATAAATCGGCGTAATCCAGAGATACTCTCGATCGATTTCCTTCCCCTATAATAGAGAGCTCCCCCAATCGGCCGTTTCTGAAAAGAGGGACGAATCCGATCCATTCGCGAGCAGCGTTTCGCCTCGATTCGCTGACCCGTTCAAAACACCCGTCCGCTTCCTCGCGCTCTCTTCCTAATCGGTTTCTATCCCGTACGTGAGAGTAGGCGCGACCAAAGCGCGAGAGGGCGGAAAGGAGGGATGTTTCCGGAGCACTGGTTTGAGTCGCCCGAAGCAGGATTTCGTCGTCGAGCCATTGAATGAGTGCTCGGTCCTGGTCACTCGGAGAAACTCCGGACAACAGGTCTCCGATCCGCTTTTCGGAGTATTTTCGTCCCCTCTTTCCAGGGGTGGTGTGGTGGATGACTGCGAGTAAAGCCTCGAAAAGCTCTGAATTAATGCCTTGGGCCATGAGCGATATTCCCTCAAAATGCATAGG
The DNA here is from genome assembly GCA_964404365.1 of uncultured Bacteriovoracaceae bacterium. Taxonomy (GTDB): domain Bacteria; phylum Bdellovibrionota; class UBA1018; order UBA1018; family UBA1018; genus JACMQW01. The sequence goes on along the minus strand of CAYOJT010000138.1, from coordinate 504 downwards.
GATAGGGCAAAGGACGGACCGAACGCCCAATTTGGTGATGCTCTGCCCCAATCGTTGACCGAAGAGCTTTAGACCGATAGTTGTGACCTTCAAAATTTATGAAACGGATTATTCTCTTTTCAATCTGGGCCTTCCTCGCAATCACCTCTGCTAGCGCAGATACGATTTACGATGTCGCTATGGGCGTTCCCGTTACGCGCTCTGAAATGCTGAATCAGCTCGCCGTGATCGATACGGTGATCGTGGGTGAAAAGCATTATTCGCCAAAGGTTCAGACCGAGACTGCGCAGGTTTTGGCGGAGTGGTCGGATTCTCGTCGTCAAGCAGTGACGCTTGCTTGGGAGTTCTTGAGCTGGTCGGATCGAAACCGCGTTCAGCCTTTATACAAGATGTTTATTGATGGATTGATCACGTCGGAAGGCCTCCTGAAGGCGATTTTCGGAACAGAAAGCGGCGAAGAGGCAGTCTATTCTCCGATGTTCGATTCGATCAAGAAAAACGGTG
>CAYOJT010000137.1:2408-8365 GCA_964404365.1 uncultured Bacteriovoracaceae bacterium | reverse complement strand
CATCAACATTTCGTACTGACTGCTGCCCGATAAGCCTGTGGGTCCGTTAAGCGACGACACGATTAACGTCGCGAGACTGGCCAAAAAATAGAGTGCGCCTACCCGCACGCCGACTTGGCTCACCCAAAGGGATCGTTGTAGGGGTGAGGAAAGTGAATCGATTTGGAGGGTCGGATTGAAAAGTGCAGTGCTGAAGTAATTAAACGCGACGCCAGAAAAATAGAGGACTAGTCCCAATAAAAATAGCGGGTGAGAAATCACGGGGATGTAGTTCGACAAAAATGGCTCGCCCTGGGAAGAAAATCCGGTCAGTGCCAACAGTATTATCCCGGCGATCGATAGACTGAGGGCGACCTTTGCAGGCAACTCGATTTTTTCGGACCGATTCAAAAGGTGAAAAAGCGCGACTGGAAAGGAGGTAAACCAGACGGACACTCCCAGATCGACGTGGACTACCAAAGCACGTCTAAAGAACTGCGGAGCGCTGAAGAAATCAGATAGAATCGGCATACGCGCAACTGCAATGAGAAACGCAAAAACACCACTCACGGTGAGAGATACTACGGCGAGCGATAACCAATACAAGGCGAGATCGCTACGTTTGAGTGAAGGTAGGAATCGAACCGATGTCTCTCGAATTCTACTCATAAAGTCTAAATCCTTTATCCTTTCGATATTCGATCAAGTAGCGCCGAGTCGAAAGAAAGGTCATATCTTGCTGAAATTCGAATACGGCAGTTTCGTTTCCGCTTCCTTCATGAATCTGGACCGAGACTAAGTGTTTACCAGGCTTTACACCGATGTTTTCGAAGGCAACGACAATTCCATCAGAACGTAATCCCAGCGCCTCATAGGTTTTATCGATTCTTGTTTCCCCATCGATGGTCACGTTCATGCGTACACTGGGCCGGGCTCGTTCACAAATTTGCTCTTGGCGCATATGTGCCAGCATTTTCGACAGCTCTTCAGGGGTAGCCTTTCTGCAAGTTTGTTTCGCGTTGGATGCGGTTCGAAGCGCAAGGATGAGCGAGGATTCTTGGGTCTCGGGCATCCGAAAGGTCGCGCGGCTGAGGCTTAAAAAAATGATTAGGAAAACACAAATAATGAGAAGCTTTCGAGCGAAGGGGGTTTTCATATTTCCTTCTTCGCAATTTCGAGTGCAGATTGAATAATTTTCTCTGTCTGGTTGGACCCAAAGCTCACAACATGTGTACGAAGTCGATCGACCCTTCCCAAACGCCCGAAGGGTTGTCGTTTGCCGGTTACACGTTCTTCAATCCACTGATTTCCTTCTCGGTAGTTACACGAACCGGGAAGGCTGGTTGCGATCATTGTGCCGACAAAACCCTGTTCGTAGGCGAGTTTCAGGGATTTTGGATTAACGTGCCCAGCGCACGGGACTTCGATCACGCGATACATTCGCAGTTTCGGAAGAAGGCCAACCTTTGGATCGACCCACCACTGATTTCCTGAGATTCCCTGACAAATAAAAAGTAACCAGCGTCTTTCCGTCTCGCCCAATGCTTTCGGCGACCACGTGCGTATGCGACTCTCGATTTCGTCGGTGGATAACCACGGCAAATTATTTCCGTTCGAATCACATGCTCCGTTACAGATTCCACAACTCAGGCATCGCGCGGAGTCGACCCATGCGACGAGACGGTGTTTGCTGCCTTCTGGGCGGGGGCGCATTTCGATCGCCTGATAGGGACAATCATTGTGGCAGTTTCCACATCCTGTGCATCGCGATTCATCCACAAAAGAAGGAGCCGTAAAGGGCGAAACGGCAGGCGGTAAACCCGGCGACTGAATCGGGACCTGGGTTACCCTTTCAAACCAGGCATGAATCCAAGGGACAGCGGCTACCAAGAAAAAGGCCCCTAAAAATATGAGCCAAATCTGAGCGGACGAAAAATTCCCTAAAAAGCGAATAGGCAGGAGGAAGAATGCGTCACCTGCAAGACGGTCGACGAGCGCGAAAGAGTCGGCGTGGGCATTAATTCTTGCGGGGAAAGCGATGGCCGAGAACATCAGAATGCCTAATAAAGCGTAGAGCGTCTTTTTATCTGTAAGAAAATTGGGTCGGTTCACCCGCGAAACGTGCAGCCATAAAAGTCCGAAGAGTCCAATCGGGATGATCATGTGAATGAAAAACACGATGAAGAAAAACTGATTATTGACGGGATCATCAAGGAGAATGCCCTGTTCTAAGAAGGTGCCAAAGATCGGAAGGCTATCGATCATGCGGGTGGAGATTTGAGCGACATGAAATGCCGCCTGATCCCATACCAACCAGTAACCCGTCCAACCGATGAACCACAGGAGACCCATCGCGATCAGGCCAGTTTCCCATGAGAGAATGCGACTTCGAAAAAATGATTTCGCTAAATAGGTTTTCAGCAGGTGAAGAACGGTGAAAAACACGGCGAGATCAGAAGAATAACGATGGATAGAGTGGAGGAGTCCAAGACTGAAACGGTGCTTTCCCACCATGCCTGCGACGCTCGAATAAGCCTCGTGGACGTTCGTGGAATAAAAAGGGAGGAGCATTATACCCGTCGCTACTGCAATGAGTATGGAACTTACTGCGAGCGCTCCAAGACGCGAAAAAGGGTTATATTTCTCGCCGAACGCGAAGATTCCAAATCGATCTAAATAGGAGAACACAAATTAGCTTCCTCGGGTTAAGAGTTGGAGCACCTGCTTCAACCACACCTCTTGAGCCGTGCCGAGTCCGATCCGAAAAGCGATTTTACCCTGAGTATCAATCACATAAAAGGTATTACTGTGGCCGATATTTCCGTCTTTGTCCTTCACCCGAGCCACTTCATATTGATCTAGAATCTGATTTACAAGACTTGGCGAACCTGTGAGTAGATGCCAGTTCGAACCGAGCTCGAGGGCCGCCGCTTTTCGGTGGAGTGCATCCACTGTGTCATTTTCTGGGTCCATGGTCACGAGTGCGATATCGACTTGTGAGGATTGGAGCTCGGCCTTGGCTAAAGCCCTCTGTGCCTGCTCGATGATTTTAGGGCAGGTGTGTCGACAGTGCGCGTAAAAAGCTGTTACGATCGTGACCCTTCCCGGTACGAGACTGAATGCGCTCCCGTTATGGTCTGTTAGTTGGATAGGTGGAGCGCGGTCGTGAGTTCGCTCCAATCGAAAGTCCGCGATGCTTTTTCCCTGAATCTCCGGGGCTACGTCTGTCTTCGAAACGAATACCAAAATGCCGACGACAAGAGCCGATGAGAACAAAAGACTGTATCCCAGGACATTTTTACTGCGTCTCAATATTTCCAACATCGGACGCTTCCAAACGGCTCCTATCAGAAGCGTGAAAAAGATGGGGTCGAGCACGACAAGTGCCAGGCGGGCCATGTCGAATTTTCCGGTGAACGGGTCGTAACCAAAACACCAAACCCGAAAGCTCGCGGCGAACGCCGCGATCGGAGTGAACGTGAGCGGCCAGTAAATCATGGCCACCATTGCAAGTGTCCAGCACAGCATGACACTCAGAACCAAGATCCCAAAGGATCCCGAAATCACGAACTCTCCGACCGCGAAAATACCCCTTCTCAGGATAACTACCGGACCCACCATGCGTTACTCAGCCATTTCATGTTTGCGAAGAAATAAACGACGAAGACTCCAAGGAACAGAAGTGTCAGCGCCACAGTACCGGGGGTCTCGATGATGTTCGTCGAGGCGTGTCCGCGTGAGACGACTTCGCTTCCGGGGCTTGCGCCAGATTTTGGAACAAATACTGACGATAGCACACCGGTCTGCTCTTCACCGAAGAAGACGCTCGCTACTGCATTCAGGATGAACATCAAGAGACCGATGAATGCGATGACCGCAGCGAACCCCGTCAAACCCATCATTGTCGTCGCCATTGCGCCAAGATCAACTGGAATGGTAGCGCCACTAAATGTGAGGTCCCAATGACGCCTTGGAACCCCAGCGCTTCCGGCAAATGTCATGGCCATCGCCATGAACGCGATACCGCCGCCGAAGAAGTAGGGCTGGTACTTCGCCATGGTTGGGAACATGATCTTCTTTTTGAAAATCAGAGGAATCACATAATAAGTGAGTCCCATGAACGCGAGGGACGTTCCGCCAACGACGGTCGCGTGGAAGTGACCCGTCATACGCATCGTATTGTGAACGATGATGTTAATCTGCTGGGTGCCGTAAACCACACCCGTGATTCCACCCATCCACCCGAAGATCAGAACGCTCAGGAACATTGCCGAAAATGCAGGATTTCCCCAAGGCGCGCGAGTGATCCATTCAAAGAGACCACGAGTAAAGCCGTTCTTCCGCTGGGCTAATTCAAGTGAAGCAGGAACCGTGAAACCGTGAATCATCGATGCCATCACAGCGAGGTACATCGCATACGAGGTATTCCAGATTTTCCAACCTGCTCCAACGCCTGGATCCACGAGAAGGTGGTGGGCGCTCGCAATGTTGATGAACAGAATGTAGAGCAGGAAGGCTGTGCGACAGACTTTTTCGTTGACCGCTTTCGCGCCAACGCTCAGGGATCCAATCAGGTACCAGATCGAAACCATCGCGGCGACGTTGATCTGTTGGGATTGATGCCCGAGTCCCCACCAAACTAATCGGTACCACTCTGCATCCGGCTGTCCGATCAAGCCCATGCTCCACAAGAAAGTCGGAATGAGTGCGATCGCTCCGTGGACAATCGTGGACACCGCAATAATGGCGGCCGTGATTGCACCAAAAGTGATCAGAGGAACGCTTCCGGAATAGGTCTTATTCTTTCGTGCGATGTAGATTGTCGCGAAGAAATTAATTACGTGTACCAGTGCACCGACTGCAAACAAAATAAGTCCCAAGTAGAATGCAGGATGAGCTTTCAATGGGACGTAGGAGGTCATGAGAACGTCTGCCTGACCTGAAAAGATTGTGATGTCCGTAATCACTGCTCCGCTCAACATCAAACCGAAGGCAAGCCACGCTGCCTTGGCCGATGCGAGGGGTGATTTTAAAAGCACGGAAGAGGCAAATGCGAGGACTGCCATTTCGAAAAATAAAATCCAAAAAATGAGCATGTTCAGGCCGTGTGCAGTGAGAGCTCGATAAAACCACTCCGCGGGTAGAAGGTGCACAGCAGGCCAGCGAGTGAGGCCAAGAAGTATGGCCATGATTCCGCCGATAAGGAGGAAGATAATCGCAAAAACGGCATTCACCTTGATTACGGTTTCGGTATTCTTAAAGACGGTGAGCCCAGTTGTGGGGCAGATTCGAGATTCATGTTCTTTAGACATTTGTTGGGCCTTTCAAAGGGTTATTCTTCTACCAGGATTTTACCGGTCATCATGTGATGCCCAATCCCGCAAAATTCATTACAAATGATCGAAAACTCGCCAGACTCCGTAGGCGTCAAGGTGAGGACGTGATCGTAGCCGGGTACGATCTGAAAATTCATATTCATTGGCTGAAGGCTAAATCCATGCTGAAGATCGGCTGATGAGATGTGAACGCGGTAGCTTCGGCCCTTTTTCATCTTAAGAACAGGGTACCATCGCCACATTTGACCTAATAAGTAGCTGTCGCCATCCGGAATGGCCTGAACGACAGGAACACCGTTGTACTCGACGCCTGGAATTTTATTTTTTTCGGTCCAGCTGAGGACGCTTTGGGCAAATTCCATCGGAGCAACTCGGTAGGCTTCACCAACGCTGTTCTGTTTTCCATACATATGTTGCAGCGGCATGACGATAAACAGGACCAGACACCAGATTACGGCGAGTCCGATCCAAATGCGTTCACCGCGATCAATAGGTTTCCACCAATACTTTTCGGGACTTTGTACGCTCATTATTCGTTCTCCATAAAATTGGGGGCAGGTTTATTTCGGTAGAATCCCAGGGGGCACATTATGAAGCTCTAAAACTCCCCATAAGGTGTAAGACGTAAAAACAACGAGGAGC
>CAYOJT010000137.1:0-2398 GCA_964404365.1 uncultured Bacteriovoracaceae bacterium | reverse complement strand
GGACTATCGAGCAATTTACGAACAATCGACTCGTCGTGCTCCTTCATTGTTTGTTCGGATACTTCAGATTCATTGGGTTGGTTCTTTTCGTTCATAGGGTCCCCGGGTTTGGTTGAACTACATGCGCAGTTGTCACCGCATACAGAGTAGCGAAAGTGTATGAGATCATGGCCTGATCCTAACTAATGATCGACCGTCGCTGTATGACCTACGTCATGTTTTGAGAGAGATTTACGCTAGGGATCGCCGCGAATGAAGGATCGAGCGGATGCGTTCACTGAGGTTATAACGCAGCTTGTCGTCACGAGAAAAAAGCCCGAACATTATGACCCAGCTCATACGGGTCAATTTGTGGCAGCAGTAATCTCCCAGCATATGTAACGGGTTTTGAAATGAACTGAGAGATAGGCCTGCCATGGTAGATACAAACGTCGCCCTAACTGAAAACGCTCGATTCCATCGGGATGATTTTCTTAATCGTTGGAAAATGGCGCGTGTATCTGCTTTGAGAAAATTTGTTCCGCTCGATCTTTCGGAAGATGAACTCTTAGAAAAAATTGAGCGAGCCAGTCACGAAGCCCTTCTCCGAGAGGTGTTTAGCCGGAGCCGAAAATTCGGGATAAGCGCGTCGCGGTTTCTCGGTCTAACTTTTGAAATTTCTGATCTCAGAGAAATCCTCCAAAAGTCGAAAATTCCATGTTTCACAGGTGATTGGAGAAATCACAATCAGGCTATCGTCTACCGTCGATCGGGTTGTACGCCGTTCAAAAATACGGGTCCGCTTGGATGTGATTACTGGCGTGAAGCCCTCGATGGTTTGGTGATGGGCGTAGGGGAAACGGAACGTTTCGCGCGCCACCAAAGCCTCGGGCACGGCGATTCGTTCTGTTTAGACATTCTCTTTAATGAAGAAATATCTAGGCCTCGAATCGTCCAAGCCGAGTCGGCGCCTGTCCCGCTTAACCTAAAATATGGACCGGTATCGCCCGAGATTTTCGAGAAATTTCAGCCTCTGAAATTGAAATTCAAACAAATGAAAATCGAAATGCTCCTGCTCGGAATCTCGGAAGGAACGCTTCACTATCGGCTCGATCCCGAAAGGGGAGTTCTATGCGGAGCGAGTGGAAAGATCATGCATGACATCTTTTCGCGTGGAGCGCGTGATCTGCTTCCGAATATTCAAGTTAAGGATGCGGCTCCTCTTGCTGTCTACGGGGGTAGCGCATGAGGGACATTTCTCGTCGTGATTTATTTAGACAGCTAATCGATTCGGCTTCAGAAAGTCTGAGTTCCATAATTCCGACTCCCTCGGCCCGTCGAGAGGCTGAGTCGGGTTGGGTTCAGCTTGCTCAATGGTCCGAACTAGCGCCGGGCGAGAGTCGTGCGTTTGATGTAGGTGGGGTAAAGGGATTCTTACATTCAAACGCAGTGGGAGTTTACGCCAAACGTGATGACGAAAGTTCGGTTGCACTTCGCCTGACGGCGCATGGAACTCTTGAGTTAAATATTTTAGAAAAATGGCCGCAAGGCCAGGGTTTATCCCATTTAACGGGCTTGCCCGTCTATTTCGAATCGAAGAGGAGTGATTCAGATGAGTGAAGAAAAGAAGATGGATCTTGAAAGACGCGATTTTCTGAAAAAAATGGCGTTAGCAAGCGCGGTAGCAGCAGCACAAAATTCTTTTGCGGCTCCACTCCGCTACTTCAAACCGGTCCACGTCGAAAATCCGCTGAACTTCTACCCCAATAGAGACTGGGAGAAAACGTACAGGAATATTTTCGAGTATGATTCAAATTTTGTTTTTCTTTGTGCGCCAAATGACACCCATAACTGCTTACTCAAGGCATATGTGAAAAATGGAATCGTTGCCCGGATCGGTCCGAGCTACGGATACGGTAAAGCGACGGATTTATACGGAAACAAATCGTCCCATCGATGGGATCCCAGGATTTGTCAAAAGGGGCTCGCGCTTGTACGCAGGTTTTATGGAGATCGACGGGTCAAGGCGCCGATGGTTCGACGAGGTTTTAAAGACTGGGTAGATGCGGGATTTCCGCGTGACCCAGCAACGGGGGCACCTGATTCTAAATTCTTTCAACGGGGTAAAGATAAGTGGTTACGCGTTAGCTGGGATGACGCTTTCAAAATGTCTGCTCAGGCATTTGAAAACATTTCGAGAACCTATTCCTCCGATTCGGGCGCCCGTCTTCTCGAAAAACAAGGCTATGATCCAGCTATGGTGCGAGCCGTTGAGGGCGCCGGCACTCAAACCCTAAAATTTCGCGGAGGTATGGCCTTCCTGGGCGCCACGCGTATTTTTGGGCTCTATCGATTTGCTAACATGCTAGCGCTTTTGGACTCGAAAAACCGCGGCGTCGGTCCCGAGGAGGCGCTGGGT
>CAYOJT010000136.1:0-8385 GCA_964404365.1 uncultured Bacteriovoracaceae bacterium | reverse complement strand
CTGCGCCTCTGGAACCGAAGCCGGGCAGCAAGCGACTCGCTCGATGTGGGCGGCAGGGAAGGCCCTTGGGCGCACCGACTGGTTTCTCTCAGCAGGGGAGCACTCGAGCATTCGAGAACTCGTCCGCTCATCCAGTGAAGTAGGGGTAAACTCACGAGTCATCCCCCTGAAACCCGACGGGAAGATAGACCTCGAGTTCGTGAAAGAAGAAGACCTACTGAAAGCCTGTGGAGTAAGTCTTCTTCCCGCAAGCAATGAGACAGGAATTATAACTTCGCATATCCAATGCGCTCTTTTAACCTCACCACAACGCCCACTTTTATTCCTTGATTGGATCGCCGCCTGGGGAAAGGCGGCTTTCCCAAGAGAGTGGGCTTTTGATTACCTAGCGATCACGGGGCATAAGCTAGGCGCACCGGCTGGAGCTGCAGCACTCGTCTATCGAAAAGCAGCACCCCTGATGCCTCTCATCCCCGGGAATGCCCAAAATGGTCTTCGTGCTGGAACCGAAAACGTCCTTTCAGCGTACGCGCTCGGAGTGGTCGCGGATTCGATGGAGAAACTTCAAGAAGAGCAGAATACAAAACTCAAAAAACTCCGCGATCGTCTGGAGTCAGAGCTCAAACAACTCCCGATCCCGCTCACGATTAACGGGGAGGGGACTCACCGCCTCCCTTCCGTCACAAATTTCACCTGGAAGGCCGCGGGTAAGAAACTGGGATTAGTGACACTTTTCGATTTAGAGGGGATTTGTGTCTCCTCGGGATCTGCATGTTCAAGTCGGATGGAGCGCCCGTCTCCCGTGCTACTAGCCATGGGACGAAATGAATTTGATGCTTCAAACAGTGTGCGTGTATCCTTTTCCTGGGATTCGAAAGAGTCCGACGTCACGGAGTTTATTGCGGCTTTTCGTCGAATTATTGATCGCGTAAAGCCCACCTTAAAGGGCATTTCATGAGCACGGGGCACCAACGATCTTGTTTGGCATTTAGCGGGGGGGAGACCAGCGCGCTGGCTGCGCTTCTTCTTCTCCATGAAGGCGACCACTTGTCTGCTTGCCATTTTTATATCGATCCGAAGGGCCGTTTTCCTATTCCACCGGGATTTAGTTCGCCTGCAGACCGAGAGCAGATGGCTAAATACGCCTCTCAAAACGATATCCCGCTTGAGTTTGTCGATGTAACGGCTCAATTCGAGGATCGAGTCCTCGATGCTACAATTCATACGCGTATTTCAGCGATGAGGGATCAAAGTTACTGTCTCTGGGTAAAAGAAGTGCTCGTGCCCGCTTGGGTTCGATTTGCGGAATCCAAAAAGGCAACCCAACTCGTCTCCGGACATCATGCTTTTCTAGCCAAGCCCCTGGGTTCCGCCAAAGGAGTAATTGAACGAATACCCGACACAGTTCGCGATGATTCTGCAGTATTATTTGCGCTGCCGCCAGCGTGGAGAGGGAAGCTTCGCCTTCCGATCGCCGAGCTCCCGGAACTCATGATTCGAAAATTTAAAGAGGAAGCTCGACTTCCAGAGCTGTCAAATCATCAGAGCGTCAGGCGCGGGAGTCTCTACCCACCGGAATCGTGGGCCGATTCAAGTTGGCTCAAGCACTACGTCTCTGACGAATTTCTGCAGCCTGGCTCATACCAAAGCATCGCCCAATTCATCGATAAAACTCATGGTGGTGTGTTCGCTCTTCAAGTAGGAGACTCGGTAGAGGACGATTCAGGCGCTGAAGACAGCACACAATACATTCTCCACCTGCATCAGGTGAATCGAAGCGCGATCGTAGGTCCGAAAGAATACCTTCAGCAGTCCCGGTTTATTTGTACAGATGGAAGTTTCGAATTAGATCTGGACCCGCTTTTGCCTAACTCGGACTTTCAGGTCAGTACCTTCGATGACCCATCAAAAATCGTTCCGGCGAATCTCACACCGTTTGCGCATGGCTATTATGCGCTCGAAACCGGCGCTCCGCTCACGGCCGTCGATCAGGGACAGGTTCTCGTTTTCTTCAATAAAAACACGCCCGTGGGCTTCGCCAAGGTCGAGCGTGTGATGCATACGGCGGCTGCCGAAATCGAGAAGCTCACGAATCGATAGGGGAATTTTCGGGTTCGATTTTCGTCTGCCGCTTTGGTAGTTCACTCCCAGTCATGGAAGCCTTAAATTCGTCTAAAACTCAGCCCGCGCGCTCTTACGCCATTAAGACTTTTGGCTGTAAAGCAAACCTCTACGACAGCCAGCTGATCGAAGCGGAATTACAGAAACGCGGCTATCGTCCCGCTAAAGACGGCGAAGAACCGACGGTAACCTTCGTGAACTCTTGCACCGTGACTAACGAAGCCGATGTCCAGAGCAAGAAAGCTGCCCGCCTCGCTGCACGGGATAATCCATCCAGCAAAGTGATTTTCACAGGCTGCGGCGCTGAAGTTGAGCCTGAGAAGTACTTAGACACGCCAGGTTTAAGTTATGTCGTTGGAAATCAAAATAAGAATCGCATTGTGGATCTCGTCATCCAAGAACTCGAAAATGCGTCACCTGGAGAACACGGGAAACCATCAGAACCCCTTATTCTAGGATCAGTCACGGAATACTCTGAAATACTTTCTCGTCACCCCATGGATCGCGAGTGGCCGACGCCTGAAAGTTCATTCATGTTACCTCCGCCCTCACTCTCGATGGATGGAGAAAGTAGCCGAACTCGAACCTTCATTAAGGTCCAAGAGGGATGCAACTCGTTTTGTACTTACTGTATTATTCCTTATGGTCGGGGCCCAGCACGTAGTCCGAGCATCTCGTTCCTCGTGGAGCAGGTGAAGGAACTGGTTTCGCAAGGGACACGGGAAGTTGTAATTACCGGAACAAATATAGGCGATTTTGGCTCGGATTGGAGTGAGGACGGAAAAACTCGGATCGAAAATCTCGTTCAGGCCATTCTGGATCAAACTTCACTCGAGCGCCTTCGAGTGAGTTCCCTTGACCCCATCGAAGTCTCCGATCGTTTGATCGAAATCATGAAATCGAATCCGCGATTCCTACCTCATTTTCACGTGAGCCTACAAAGCGCGAACTCGCAGGTTTTGAAACTCATGAAACGGAAATATTCGGCAAAGGAGGTCGAGAACTGCTTGAACGCGATCGCTGCGATTCCCGCTCCGCTCGGAGGGGTTTTTGTCGGGATGGACGTCATCACGGGTTTTCCTGGAGAAACAGAAGAGGCGTTTCAGGATACAGTGAATCGATTACGTTCACTTCCTTGGTCGCGACTACACGTCTTTCCATATTCTGAACGGGAAGGAACACCTGCAACTCGCCTTCCTGTTAAAGTACCCAATCCCGTTCGCGTTGAGCGCGCGAAGATTTTGCGAGAAATGAGCCTTGAGAGGTTGAAGTCCATTCATCAGCTTGCGCTTACGGAAATGAAACAGTCGAGACGTCCGCTGGACCGAGTTCTCCTGGAAAGCTTGGTCAGCGGCCCCTCCAAGGACAGGCTATGGGTTGGGGGTTACACCTCAAATTACTTGCGTGTTTTAACGCCTGTCACGGATGAACCTTCTGCGCGGGCGCTTCAAAACCAAGTCGTTGAGGGGCTCATTCCTGAGAGTCTTTTTGTTGACTCAAACCAAGGTGACGTTGCCTTTATCGCTTACCCAAAAAATACGGTCTAACATCCTGGAATCATTTGATATTCATGTCTGTAATTAGTCGTATACATAATTGATTCTTTTAGTCTGTTATTATATAAGCTTTTTGCGAGCGGTTTTGACCCTTCAGAGCTGTTTAACGAGAGAGGCTCATGCATCGGCTTTTGATTTTGATAACGCTTCTGAACCTTCTGCCCGTCCCAGCTATGGCTTGGCACGATGGGGGAAAGCCTGTGCTTTCTTCAGCTCGACTCCAATGGGTGAAGCAATCCTGGAAGGACGCCGAAAAAGTTTTGAAACGAGGGGGCGAGGATAATCTCACAGTCCTTCCCGAAAAAGATCCTCTCACGATTCGCGCCCAATATTGGCTCGATGCGCTCGATGAGAGTCTCCGTGCGCAATATCAAGAAGCCATGAAAACGGTTCCACGTCCGATTGCTGTCGTTATTCGTGATTCATCCGCCAACGCATTCGTTCTCGAAGAAAAGGCGTGCGTACGACTTCCTACAGAAATTCACTCTGACCCCGTCGGGAATATCGGGGCGCCAGGAGTCATGAATAGAGTGGAGAACATTGAACGCATTGAAATGGATGGAGAGAACGCCGCTCGTGATTACGGGACTTGTGAACACGATCTGACAAAAGTGTTCTCAGGCCCAGCTATTGCGGAATTTTTTGGACCTAAGCTCAAGCATTGTGAACTCACTTGGGAAGGTTGGCATCTCGTTTATCGGAATGTCCGCGGAGATCCAAAGGCCTGCATTGAAGATCTCGGACCAAGGGCTCTTGGAAACGGGGTTTCGTGGAACGCGACGCTGAATCTCATTTTCGTAAACACTGGAATGTTCTCCGAATCTCGTTCAGATGCGGAACTTGTAGTCACTCTGGCGCATGAGCTTGGACATTACTACCGCGCCCAACAACTTCATGATCGCTACAACTTCTTTTACGAGCTGCGCGCAGGCGGAATCCCTCACCATCCGGATGCGGTTGCAGATTCTGAGGAACTCGTGAAGGAATACACCCTTTACCAAGAATCTCTTCCCTCGGGCCTCAGTGAGTGGGGGACTCTAAAGCCCTCGCTTCAACGTTGGTTAGTTCAAAACGCAGCTCAATTCTTTCTGGGCGCGCAGGCTTGTAAAGATGCGAAATCCGTTTACGGAACTCTGGATTTTAAGAATGAGGTAATCCATCCACTTGACCGCGATAACGAAGACAAGCCGATTAGTAAATCCGGCGAAACGCTCTACCGTCAGTTCGAAGCCGCAGCACTCAACTGCATGAAGACCTTTACGCTCCAAGATCATGCTGCCTCAACTACCTCCCTGCTTGCGAATCTGAGCGGCACCCTACCGGACGGCGTGATGACGAAAATCGAAGTCCCAAAAGAGGGGACAGTGGTGGATCTTTTGAACGCGGTCCAAATCGCGATCGAAAAATACCAGACCGGCGAAGCAGCATTTTTGAAAAAGATAACCGATAGACGTTTGGGCCTCTATACGACGGAACAAGAAGCCGATGACATGGAAGTTGAGCTTTCTTCGCGTGTGGGTTTTACGGGCGAGGAGATTTTGAGCGCTGAGCTCGCCTTCCAAACGGTTTCTGAAAGAAAAGACCGAGAATCCTATCGTCCAGGGAATGTATTCGCTAAACCTCTGATGGACGAGTGCGCGCGAATGCTTCGAAATAATTGGGAGGGTTCACCGTTTGTCGGAATTGGTGCCCTCGACGATGAGCACCACTCAGGTTGTTTTCGCGTTTACAACGTTGATCAAGAAATTCGAGCTCACCGTTACCCGCGGTTCAAGCCAATAGAAATCCCAGCTATTCCAAGTTTTGAATCGCTGCGTACCTTGGCCAAGAGTGCAAACGAACTTAAAGTCATTTAGACTTCATTTCCCATAATTCCCCAATTTTTTACTGTCCACTGAGGTCGGGGGATGTGAAAATGGGAGAGTGAATACGAAACTACTCTTCACTTTCGTTTTTTGTATTTCAGTGGCCGAATGGACTGCAGGAGTTGCTGCGGAGTCAAAGACCCATAAATCGGTGGGAAGCCAAAACTCTCGGGTGCTTCGCGGTGGAAGAACTGGAATCGCTCCGACGCCGACACCCATTTCGGGATGCACCTACGCGCAGGATGCCACGAATTACAATGCTGCAGCGACTGTAGATTCAGGAACCTGCAGTTTCGTGAATCATCTGAACTCGCTCTCTGGGGTGGTCATCCCATGAGAAATCTCTTTCTCACTTTGTTTTTGCTGATTGTCCCATTTTTATTTAAATCTGCCTTGGCACAGACCATGACGAGTGACAGCACACTGAGCGTTCAGTGGGGTCCAATCTCGAATGGAAATGCCTGCGTGAATAAAGTTGTTAAAGTTGTGCGCATTTACGCAGTTACTTCGAACGCAGGCTCAAACTTCGATATTGCGATTTACAAAAACACGGCCGGAGGTTGTGGAGCCCTCGGCTGTACCGATGGATATCCCGACTTCTCCGGATCAACCCAGTATTCGGTTTTTGTACCAGCGGGCACTACCGTAAATACGGTGAGGACGGTTTTCGGTTATAAGAATAATCAGGGCGCGAGCTGTAATCCTGCGCCAATGGGTTACTGCTACATGGGCCACGTCTACAATATGAACTTCGACTTGAGTGGCGCTGCCTGCGGACAGTGGGTGAATAACCCGGCATTCATCACGACCGAATGTGGGTTTTCGAGTTTTCCTGTCTCAATCAAATATGAGCCAACTACCGGATGTGGCTTACCCACACCGACCCCAACGAGTGTGCCCACGCCAACTCCAACAGTGGCAGCGCCGCCGCCGCCCGGAGGACCGACTGATACACCAACGCCTACACCGACTGAGAGTCCGACGCCGACGCCGAGCGAATCGCCGACTCCTACGCCAACCTGCGCGCCGGGTTGTGGACCTGAGGCGGGTCAATGCGTGAAGTACGAAGGATGTACAGATCCCGCCGCCTTCAATCACCTCTCGCCACTTCAAGTTCCAGCGGTTTCCTTTCAGGATTTGAATCCCACGTCGCCCACACGATTTAAGTGCGTGTATTTGGGACCCTCCACTCGAAATCCGTCCGCGCCGATTCAGAAGGAAGGCTGCACTTATCCGCTCGCGATCAATCACGATCCGACCGCGACCCAAGAAGCGCTCACAGGGTCGGGGCGATGTGTTTTTCCTGCGTTCAAATGGCGAAAAACGATCTGCCATTAATTTAAAAAGCAGGGGAGTGATAAAGAAGCTCATTTTGGGCAACAAGGAAACACTCTAGCTTACTGCAATTGTTGAACAATTTACCATTCTTTACGCATTGACTTTCCTGGCTGGTTCCCATAGTTTGCTGCATTGCAATATGTCTACGGAATTGGAAACACTCCAAACCGCCTTAGGCTATCGTTTTTCGGATCGTGCGACCCTTTTGCAAGCGCTTACCCATACCTCGTATGGACATGAGCATTTCCCAAAGAAGCCGCTCTCCCTAAAAGATAACGAAAGGCTCGAATTCTTGGGCGACGCGATCTTAGACGTGATCGTGAGCGATATCCTTTTGGAAACTTTCCAAGAAGCGAGCGAGGGGCAGCTCTCGAAAATGCGCGCGGCGGTCGTGAACGAAAAGACGCTCGCGGAGATTGCAAAAAATTTGGGAATTCACACCGCGATTCGTTTGGGAAAAGGCGAGAGCCAATCCGGCGGTCACATGAAGCCATCCATCCTCTCGAGTACGCTCGAGGCGATCATCGCGGCGATCTACTTGGACGCAGGATTCAACGGAACTTATCCGGTTGTTCGGAAACTTTTTGAACCTCTGTTCACAGCCGAGGGCAGAAGCGGACTGCTGGTTGCAAATGATTACAAGACGACGCTTCAGGAAATCATCCAGGCGTCTCACAAAGTGACGCCGACCTATCACTTGATTTCGACGGACGGTCCAGATCACGCGAAAGTTTTCGAAGTCGAAGTGAGAATGAACGGCAAGGGGTTAGCCAAAGCGAAGGGGAGTTCAAAGAAAGAAGCGGAGCAAGCAGCTGCAAATGCTGCGATCCAATCTTTCCAATAAGCGTATGACACCAGAAAGAAAATCCGGGTTTGTAGCCATTGCGGGTCGTCCGAACTCAGGGAAAAGCACGCTTTTGAACGCTCTTTTGAAATCGAAGATTTCAATCGTTACCCCAAAAGCACAAACCACACGAGAACGCGTTCACGGCATTCTGACGCTCAAAGAAGGACAGATCGTCTTCATCGACACGCCCAGAATTCACAATGCGCGAGAAGGTGGAATTAACGCTTTCATGATGAGTGAAGTGCATGCAGCGCTCGATAGTCCAGACCTGATCTGGTACATCGTCGATCCTGCGAGCGCGCTCAAACACGAAGCGGTCGTCATCGATTTGATCGCGCGAACAAAGGCTCCATTTATCTTGATCCTGAATAAAGCGGACCTGAAACGCTCGATTAATGAGATTCCATCGATTGAACGTGAGCTCCTGAAGGAATTCGAACTTCGAAACATCAAGCCCGAAGCGATTTTGAAAATTTCGGCGTATAAGAAACGCGGTCTCACTGAACTCATGCAGGTAACCTGGAAACAATTGAAACCAGGACCCTTTCACTTCGCGGACGAAGATCAACTCTCCGATAAGCCGACTCGCTATTTTGTGAGCGAAAAGATCCGCGAACAGCTCTTTCTGAAGCTCGGAGAAGAGCTGCCTTACTCCTGC
>CAYOJT010000135.1:0-8451 GCA_964404365.1 uncultured Bacteriovoracaceae bacterium | reverse complement strand
AAAAAATCTCGGGATTAGAGAAATTTCGTGAGAAGACATACGGCGACAGCTATCTTACGCACTACCGGAGAGTACGGATTTGAAAAAGGCTATCTACCCAGGCTCATTTGACCCTCTAACCAACGGTCACCTCGACATCCTTGATCGCTCACTTGCGATCTTTTCAGAAATCACAATCGTCGTCGCAGGTACCGGACAAAAAAACCCGCTCTTCACACCGGAAGAGCGGGTCGAAATGATTCGCGAAGCAGTGAAGGGGAAGAAGGGCGTGAAGGTCGACCGCTGGTCAGGCCTCATCATGGATTATGCCCATAAACAGGGTGTGAACGCGGTCATTCGCGGTCTTCGCGCCGCGAGCGATTTTGAATATGAGTTCATGATGGCAAGCATGAATAAACGCCTTCAGCCTGAGATCGAAACCCTCTTCATGATGACGGGGCAGGACCTTTATTTCGTGAGCTCCTCGATGGTGAAGGAGTTGGCGCGATACGGTGGAGACGTTTCGTCTTACGTACCGAAGGTCGTTCAAGCTGCGATCCAAGCAAAAGAATCTATTTTGAAGGCACTCCCTTCACAGAAAAAATAAAATCCTGAAGAAGACTGTTCGAAAAAGGAATTAAAGAAGCAGACATGAGCCAACGAATCGCAAAACGTCTAGATGGAGTTTCCGAGAGCGCAACCCTGAAGCTAAACGCAGCCGCACAAGCCATGCGCGCGCGCGGGGAAGATGTAGTGAATCTCACTGCAGGAGAACCCGATTTTAATGTGCCTGATGCATCGAAGGTCGCTGCAGAGAATGCGATTCGATCGAACAAATCGAAATATACTCCCGTCCCTGGGATTCAGGAACTTCGAGAGCGTGTGGCGAAGAAAACGAACGCTCAACAGCCCTCGGTTGCGAAAACTCAACCTTGGACGGGCGGAAACGTTGTGGTTTCGAACGGCGGGAAACAGGCGATCTTTAACACGCTTTTTGCGCTCATTGACCCAGGCGAAGAGGTCCTCATCCCAGCGCCTTACTGGTTGAGTTATCCTGAGATGGCGCGACTCTGTGGCGGCGTTCCCGTTAGCGTGTCCTCGAGCTTTGAGAGCGGATACAAAGTCACGGTTGCTGATCTGAAGAAAGTCGCGACTCCAAAGTCCCGCGTTTTAATTTTGAATTCTCCGTCGAACCCGACGGGTGCGACCTACACGCGCGAAGAATTCGCAGCGATCGGGCAGTGGCTGTTGGAAGATCCGATCGGAAAAAACATCATGGTGATCTCGGATGAGATCTACGACCGCATCCTTTTTACGGATCGGCCGTTTGCTTCGTTCCTAGAATCGACGCCGGCGCTTCGTTCACGGGTGATCACCGTCAACGGGATGTCGAAGTCGGCTGCGATGACGGGTTGGCGGATCGGTTGGACGGTCGCTGACGCCTGGGTCACGAGCGCGATTCAGACGATGCAGGGACAGATGACGAGCGGTATAAATGCGATCGCACAATATGCCTCAGTGGCCGCCTTGGACTTGCCTGAGGCAGATTTTGCCGAGCAGGTGAAATCTTTTCGAGAAAGACGCGACCTCACCTTGGACATCCTGCGAAAAGCTGAGAAACTAAAGGTACATCGCGCGATGGGCGCGTTTTACGCGTTTGTCGATGCGGGAGCTTACTTGAAGCCGGGCGAAGATTCGTTCGGCCTCGCGGAAGCGATCCTGAGTGAAGTGAAAGTCGCGGTTGTTCCTGGAACTCCCTTTGGAGCTCCGACGGCACTCAGACTCAGCTTTGCGACGGATATCGAGAGCTTACGAAAAGGCTGTGATCGATTGGTCACGTTCTTTCGTTCTCGATCCTAAGAAGCGATTCATGCGTTTTTAGAATTCACGAACAGGATGTTCGTGAAGGCTGTGATTGAAAAGCGAGGACATGGATGTTCGATCATCAATCCCATACTTCCCCGACTCTGCGAGGTGCGTGCTTTTTAGCTGCGCTCGTGGCGATCACCTCACAACTCTCTGGCTGCGCAAAAGGCGTCATGTCCTGCGATAGTGACAACGGCCGTGCTGCGATCGTCGCCGAAGTCAGCAACTTTCTCAACGAGGCTCGATGTGGAGAGGCGATCCAAACCATCGATCGGTTCTACGATAAAGAAGGCTGCGGAACTGACAGCATTCGCTACGCGAGAGCCTCCGCCTATGCGTGTGCAGCGAATCTGAATTTCTTCGACGTGGTCGATAATCTCACTCAAAACAGTTCGAATCTTACCGGGAATTTATTCTGGCGTTATCTCACTCAACTTTTTCCTTCGACCGCAAACGACGGACGTGTAGCCGCCGGCGAATACGCTACGGATGCCCTCATGGCACTTCGAAAAGTCGGTGCTGTGACTCCTGATATTTACAAAATCAATGCGGGGACGCTTCACCCTGGATCGCTGCTTGTAAACGATCGCCAAGATAATGCGAATGTCTACCTCATGCTCACGTCCATGGCCGTCATTGGAGCACTTCAGAATCAGTACGGTGCACCCAATGCCAGCTACGCTCCGACCCAAAAAATCGGCGCGACGGCTGGAAATGCGAATGGTTGGACGACTGTGACGTTCGGTACTCAAGACTCGTGTTCGTACGCGGGTGCGATTTTAAACATGATCGACACAATGGGTGCGATTTCAGGGCAGCTCGGAAGTCTCTCGACTCAAATCGCAGCCACAGCAGCGATTTTAATCGCTTCGATGAACGCTGCATGTGAGGCGGGATGCACGAATACAACAACCGATGCGACCGGATGTGCGATCGCGGCCGGTCAGTGTACGCCTTGTCCGATTGACCTCCGTTACCGAAACTCCTGCACATTCACAACGACCGACAAGGCATCCTGTGCCGCGGCGGGGATTGCGGATTGGATTAACCATAACCCGATTGGATGGAATTGATGGCTCTCGAGTTGAAGATCAAAAGATCAGGCTCTGTCTTCCGATCGTTTACGATCGGCGCCTGTGTTTTTTTCTTCAGCTCGAATTCCGCTCACGCATTAGAGCGTGATCTTCACCGGAGTCTCGAAGCCGCTGCGATGGGTGGCGCTTATACTGCGATAGCAGAAGATGAGATGGCGATTTTCTTAAACCCTGCTGGCGTTGCGGCCTATGACGCAATGGAAATCCATTGGTTATCCTTTGATATGAGTGTTTCCGACGACCTCATTTCGAGCGGACAAGAACTTTCTAAGTTACGGAATGTGGACGGAAGCACGATCAACAGTTTGATGGGTAAGAACATTTACATGGATACGAACGCTCGATTCATGCTCATGTCACCGAACTTCGGTTTTGCGTCCTTTTACAATATTCAGCTCGGGGCTTTCGCGAAAAACCAAGCCCTTCCCGACATCGAACTCGCCCAGCAACAGACGGCTGGCTTTCAGGCCGCTTTTGGGTTCTCGACTTCTTCCTCGAAAAAACGAGGGAAGGGGCGGCATAACCGCGATTTCATGAGTGAGTGGCGTTTCGGAGTAGCGCCTAAATACGTATTTCGGCGAGGTGGTATTCGAGAAGTCCCAGTCGCAAATTTAATCACACTGAGCTCAGGTGCGATCAACGACCTCTTCGGTGCGGTTGGATCGGGATATGGAGTCGACTTAGGAGTTCAACGTGTCGCGAAACTCACGCCGACGTCGACACTTCGCTTAGGTGCTGCCTACTTGGACGTTGGAGATACGCGTTTTAATTCGACTGCAGATCCCATGAAGTCGCGCCTCAATACAGGTATTGCACTCACATGGAGGCGAGAAAAAAACGCGACCTCGCTTACGGGATCAATGGATTTTCAGCAAATCAACAATACGGGCGACTTTCAAAACAAACTCCATATGGGTTTGAAGCTCGGCTTACCGGTCATCGATCTTTTCGTGGGCTTGGGTCAGATGAACTTTTCTTATGGGCTCGCCTTAGATCTCTGGATTCTGCGTCTGTCAGCGGCCTCTTATGTCGAAGAAATCGGGCCGCTTCAGGGTCAAAACCCGGATCGACGCTATGGATTTCGCCTCGACATGAAGTTTAAGTTTTAAATCTAAGATTTTCATCACTTGATGCGTCGCGCATTCGATTCCTAACACGATTTGGTTTTTGAGTTCGCGCGTATTTATTCTAAGCTCTTCCTAACACCGACGAAGTATTGTCGGTCTCATCGCTAAGGAGAGCACCCTTTGAGAAAAGCGTTCATCCTCGACACGAACGTCCTTCTTTTTGATCCAAACGCCATTTTCAAATTCGGAAACAACGACATCGTTATCCCGATTGTCGTCGTTGAAGAAATTGATCGCTTTAAGCGCGAGATGTCCGAAAACGGACGTCATGCTCGTCACTTTTCGCGTCTCATCGACAGTATGCGATCGGGAGGCGAGCTCTCGAAAGGTGTAAAACTTCCGAACGGTGGCATGCTCACCGTTGAGCTCGGAACTGAGCAGCCTTTGCCCTTCGAACTCCAGATGGACAAGGCGGATAACCGGATCCTTGCGCTCGCGATTACGCTTAAGAAGGAACAACCGAAGCGCCCGATTGAATTCGTCACGAAGGATGTAAACCTTCGAATTAAGGCCGATGCCTTAGGGATCAGCGCCGCAGATTATGAACCGGATTCAGTAGAGCCTGAGCAGGCCTACACTGGGATGTCGAGCCTGAATGTGGACGCGCACTTAGTCGATGAGTTTTACACGAATAAGCGTCTCCCGTTTCCGGATGGGACGAAGAATTTCAAGCCGAACCAGTACGTGATTCTGAAGGATAGTGCGAACCCAAACCATACGGCGATGGGTCGGTACTCGAAAGAACTCGACTGCATCGTTCCGCTCTACAAACCCGCTGAAGGTCTGTGGGGAGTCTTTCCGAAAAACTCCGAACAAGCGTTCGCGATGGATGCGCTCTTAAACGACGAAATCAAGCTCGTTTCTCTCGTCGGTAAGGCGGGTACAGGGAAAACGCTTCTTGCGATCGCAGCCGGTCTTTCAAAGACGGTCGATGAGGGCGTTTATCACCGCCTCCTGGTCTCGCGTCCGGTTTTCCCACTCGGTAAGGATATTGGATTTTTACCCGGAGACATCGAAGAGAAGCTCTCTCCTTGGATGCAACCGATTTACGATAACATCGATTTCCTATTCGGTACGACCGCACAGGGGGGGAAATCTACCCGACGTGGAGCAGGTCGGGGAGCACAGGAGTTGATCAACCAAGGTCTCCTCCAAATCGAACCGCTCACTTACATTCGTGGACGATCGATTCCGCAGCAGTTTTTGATTGTCGATGAATCTCAGAACTTAACTCCTCATGAAATCAAAACGATCATCACGCGTGCCGGTGATGGAACGAAGATCGTTCTGACCGGGGATAGTTATCAGATCGATAACCCATACGTGGATGCCGCAAATAACGGGCTTGTTCACCTGGTCGAGCGATTTAAAGACGAATCGATCTCTGCCCACGTGACGTTGTCTCGTGGTGAGCGCTCTAAGCTTTCGGAGCTTGCTTCGAATTTACTCTGATTTATATAGGGTGGTTTACTGAATTCGAGCGCGGATCGAATAGTCGTAACCGACTTTTCCTACGACGCAGTCGATGATTAGTATTCCCAAGAAAGTAGCGCCTCCGAGGGTCCCAGCCGTTTTCAGAACAGATGCGCTTTCTTCGGAAACATCGAGCAAGTTATAAACAATCGTTCCCGCGGCGCCTGCGCTAGTCGCGAGAATCGTCCCGAGCGCGAGGCTGTAAGGACAGGTTTCTCGCGTCAGGAGACGCTTTGCGAAACCCATCCGTCTCAGGCTTCCAACCAAGGGCTTATTCACCAGGTTTTCGCCGATGATCCGTACTTCTTCCACTCCGGTAGCAGCTCTGTTTTCAGCGAGCCATCTGAAAATCGCATTCATCAGCTTTGGAAAATCATAAATTTGATATTTTGGACTCGTACCGAAAATGGTTCCCAGGTGTTGAATGTAGCCGATGCGGATATCGAGGCCGTGTGCTGAAGTTTTTGTGACCCTTATCTTTGCTCGAAAGCTATCCGCAAGTTCCATAGCGGCGTAGTGATTTTCGGGGCTTGATAGACTGCGGTGGAGGGCGTCGCTGAACTGTTTGTAATCCTTCTCAGCTAATTTTAGAAAGCGGCGGTGTTTATTCTTTTCTAAGAAGTTTCGAAGGGGTGTGGGTAGACTCTCTAAGATCCTTTGTTCCGACTTGAGGATGCTTAGGTCACACTCAGAGTGGGCGAAGTCGCTTGAAAAAAACAGCGAACACCAAGTCATCGCGATCAGTAATCGGATGAATTTCGATAGAGAGCCGGTGTGAGCGAGTTGAAATTTCACTCTTTCTCATCGGATGTCGAGGTGATTCAGTTGAAAGCAGAGTCGAAGTCAAGGTCTTGACTAGCGACAGTACCGCTTTAAGTCGCGCGAAGCTTTATTCAGGTCCCGCTCGTAACCATCAAACGGCATGAATGGCTCTTCGTAATCAGGAGCCTGAATGTGAGTGTCCCCGTCGCGAAAGCGCCAGGTCTTCGTTTCGCCCGGGTAATTGCTATCGACGACCTGAAGCTCGAAGCCCCCGTGTGAAGCTCGAATCATAGAAAGCATGAGAGCCGCATGGGCGACTACGCCTGGCATCTGGAGTTTTAACCAAACGATTTCGTTATTCTTCTGTGCAGTTTCGTAAGCCAAATAGAGGTTTTCCATGCGGAGCGCGGCTCCTCGGGGAGTGTATTGTGCTTTACCGGAAATACCCCTGAGCCAAGCCTGATTGATAAATCCGTCGCGTGCTTGCCATTGATTCAATTCGCGTTGAATTACGTCCTGAAAATCGCGCGAAAAATCGTAAAAATTTGTGTATCCCGGAATCTCCGTCACGCCGTCAAAATGGGCGATGCGATCAATGATGCGTGTAGCTTCTGCGCGAGCGGGCTTTTGAAGCTCGGGCTTAAACTCGGCGAGATACCAAACCGCGCGCTGAAAGCGGCTGTGCCACCAGCAGACGCCTCCGTTTCCAAGCCCCCCCTCGTTGTCGAAGGAAAAGCGCATCGAGGGATCGGATGTTACATTTTCCATTACAGCAGAATCCCGCCGTTCACAAACTGAGGGCGGAGAAGCCTGAGCGCCAGTCACGAGTAAAACAAGCGCAGTCAGGCACGTGAGTGTCAGTTTCATCATTCCATTCCCCTGGAATCTTAGGATTCGCGAGGAATGGAATTAAATCAAGTCGGGGGGAGATTATTCGGCAGATCCGCTTTCGCGGAGAGCAGCGAGCTCATGCTCCAAGTGACGGCGGTAAGAACGAGAGAGGATTTTAAGTTCCTGAGTATCGGCCGTTTCTTCAAGCGCGCGAAACAGGTGCTTTCCACGAATCATCATCTCTGGAGAGAGGTGACCGATTTCCTTACGTTCCTCTTGAAAGGTAACCATTTCTTCGAGGAGTTCCACTTTCGACATCGAGAGGATGCGAGCGCGGTAGGCGAGTTCTTCGCCTTCTGAATCTTTGAGAGCCCTAAATGCACGTAGCGAGATCACATTAGTCATACGGATCGTTCTAAGAGCAACCCGGGTGCCACGGTGCAGCTTGTGGATAGCTTTTTGTTGCCCCGGAAGGTGATCTTAATCCATTGAAACTATTGAATAAATTTGTTGCCGAGGGTTCCCCTCTCCTGGGGATAGGCACTTGGGCTCGTTTTGGCTCTGCCTAAGGGTTAAACGGCTGGGCCAAAATGTACGCAACTCGGGTCACTTTTTGGGTATTTGGGGAGGGATTTCGATTTCGAGCTGCACCCCGTCTTGAGCGCCGCCTAGGAGTCGTGGGATGAGACTTGGATTCAATCTCAGTTCAACGAAAAGGGCCTGCTTGTGATGGATACGAAAAAGTTTTTGACCTTGAGCTGCATGATTGTCGCGCTTGTGATGAGCATCTCGAGCTCAGCGCTTGCGATCGGAAATACGCTCGAAGCTTTTGAGGATGGCCCGATCTTCGAAGCAGATCCAATGGATGAGAGTGAGATGGATGGCCCCGTTCGATTGGATTCGTGCTCCGAAATCAATCTCTACTCAAAGCAGACTCCGCTCGTCGATATTCCCATTTACGAACAGGGCGAGACTTATCTTTGTTACGCTTACTCGGTCGCGCAGATGGTAGAATTTTCCCTCCGTAAGACGGGCGAGTGGCAAAAAAACTTCGGATCCGACTCCCACATGAACGTTCTCTGGGCGGCCCTTGCCTACAAAAC
Organism: uncultured Bacteriovoracaceae bacterium; assembly: GCA_964404365.1. GTDB lineage: Bacteria > Bdellovibrionota > UBA1018 > UBA1018 > UBA1018 > JACMQW01. Next base: position 216 of record CAYOJT010000135.1, on the reverse strand, counting down.
GGGGAGTGGCTTAGGGATCCGAATTAAGAAAAATACTCTAGGATCGGGTTTCTTTCAGACCGCTTATCAAGATTTGGTCGAGCGCGGTGTCTGTGACCCAAGCGTGATTGAGAAGTCGATGGCTGATTTCAAGGGGAAGTCCGAACTCTCTGACCCCGACTTTATCTATGTTTTCGAGGCGCTTCACAGGGCGGGCCTGTCGCCCATGCGCAATAC
>CAYOJT010000134.1:0-8457 GCA_964404365.1 uncultured Bacteriovoracaceae bacterium | reverse complement strand
AGCCAACTGAGCTACGCCCGCCCGGGTTAGTTACAAGGGATCTTATTATCCAATCCGAAACGAGAGTCAAAGTTCACACGGTTTAATGCTTAAAAACCTACGAAGACTTGAGATGCGGCGCATGGAATTACCTAAAACTCCGAAAGAAACTGGAGTTTAAAGCCAGCCTGAGTAACCCTATTCTTATGAGCACTTCACCAGAGATGTTGGTTGTTAAGAACCCAGCTACGGGGATCAAAATCCAGGAACTCACCTGCACAGATCCCGCACTCCTGCCGCACATCTTCGCAAACGCAAAAAAAGTTCAACAAGAATGGGAAAAGACCTCCCTGAAGGAACGCGCGAAACTGATTCGAAATTTGAGAGAGCTTTTTGTCGATCGCGCTGAGCACATCGCGAAAATCATTAGTGATGAGAATGGGAAACCGGAATTTGAAGCGTTCGCTAACGAAGTTTTCGCGTCGATCGAGCTCATGACTTACTTTGCGAAAAAAGGACCAGAACTTCTTGAGGACATCGAAATCCCGATGAACCTCATGAAGCATCGAGAAAGTTACCTCCATCACTGGCCACTCGGAGTCATCGCCGTCATCACTCCGTGGAACTATCCGCTCCTCATGCCGATCGGCGAACTCGTCATGGGTGCGCTCGCCGGTAACGCGATGGTCTTTAAACCATCTGAAGTGACTCCACTCATCGGAATTGAAATACAAAAACTTTTTGAAGACGCCGGCTTTCCGAAGGGTCTCGTCACAACCGTGATCGGCGATGGGCGGATCGGAGCTGCGATCATTGAGCAGAGGCCTGCGAAAATCTTTTTCACGGGATCTGTCGCTACCGGTAAGCGGATCATGAAGGCGGCCGCCGAACACCTTATCCCCGTGAATCTGGAGCTTGGAGGAAAAGATCCGATGATCGTCCTTCAGGATGCGGATCTTGATTACGCGACTTCAGCGGCTCTTTGGGGAGCTTTCTCAAATTCAGGACAAATTTGTGCTTCCGTTGAACGTATCATCGTTCACGCTTCGATTGCGGGTGCTTTCAATACGCTTCTTGCAGAAAAGGTCGCGCGCCTTCGACAAGGTCCCTCAGCATCGGGAAATAATGATCTCGGCGCGATCACATTTGAACGCCAAAAAGAAGTTTACGATCGCCACATCTCGGAAGCGAAGTCGAAAGGCGCAGAGTTCTTATGCGGCGGAGACTTTTCCTCGGATCGACGCTTCTTAAGGCCCACGATTGTGACTGGAAAAAATATTGAGTCGCTTGAGATCTACAACGAAGAGACTTTCGGTCCCGTTGTCGCGATTACGACTTTTCACACCGTTGAAGAAGCCATCGAAAAGGCAAACCGTTCTAAATACGGTCTCCTAGCCTCGATCATCACAAAGGACATTGGGCTTGCAGAAAAAATTGCAAAGAAGCTCGAGTGTGGAACGGTAACAATCAACGAAGTCGTCTACACGGCGGGACTTCCTGAAACCCCTTGGGGTGGAATGAAGGATACGGGCTTTGGAAAAAAACACAGCGCTCAAGGTCTTCATGAGTTCGTGAATGTGAAACACATCCATAAACCGATTCATGCAGCGCTTACGTTCAAATCCCCGTGGTGGTTTCCCTACACCCCTCATCAAAGGGCACTCTTTAAGTCACTCTTCGAACTCTATCGAAATAGCTGGATTAAGAAGCTTGCGGCCGTGCCATCGCTTCTTTGGAATATGATCGTCTTCTTTCGGAAAGAGCCGAGAATCTAGGGCGTGATTTACTAGGCGCGCTTAGGGGCGTTTGCCTTAATGTAATCGACCACTTCTTGGAGGGATGCACCGGGAGTGAAGATCATATGGACACCCGCTTTTTTCATGGGCTCAAAATCTTCATCCGGAATGATGCCGCCGACTAACATCAGGGCGTCTGTCAGGCCCTCTTTCTTTAGGCCTGCGATGATTTCTGGAACAAGCGCATTGTGTGCGCCTGATAAAATACTCAGCCCCACGACGTGAACATCCTCTTCAATTGCCGCACGAATCACCATTTCTGGTGTTTGATGAAGACCTGTATAAATCACTTCAAAACCAGCGTCCCGGAGAGCCCGCGCGATTACCTTTGCTCCGCGATCGTGGCCATCGAGGCCTGGTTTTGCGACAAGAACACGGATTTTTTGATTTGGATTATTCGACATATCTTTTAGAAGCTCCCCGCCTCGCTATAGACTCCGTAAACAGAACGGAGTGTATCGCAGATTTCTTGAAGGGTCGCATACGCTTTCACCGCGACCAGAATAGAAGGACAAAGGTTTTTTCCGGCTTTCGCATCGTTTTTAACGGCGAGCAGCGCCTGATCGACGGCTTGTTTATTTCGCTTCTTACGAAGCTCGACAAGCTTCTGGGTCTGGCGTTGTTCAACCGAACGATCAATATAAAGCGTCTCGATTTTTCGTTTCGCTTCCTCGGCCTTGTATTTATTCACGCCGACCATGACCTTTTCATTCGCTTCCAGCTGACGCTGAAAGTGATAGGCCGAGTTCGCAATTTCCGCCTGTGGAAAACCACGCTCAACGGCTGCGATCATTCCGCCCATCTCATCAATTTTCCGGATGTACTCTAGTGTATCGCGCTCGACGCGATTAGTGAGCTCTTCCATGAAATAACTACCACCAAACGGGTCGACAACGTTCGCGACTCCCGTCTCTTCAGCGATCACCTGTTGAGTGCGGAGTGCGATCATCACCGCTTCATCTGTAGGAAGTGCGAGCGTCTCATCCATCGAGTTGGTGTGGAGCGAGTTGGTTCCACCCATAATGCCCGCGAGCGCTTGAATCGCCACGCGTACGATGTTGTTGTACGGCTGCTGGGCGGTCAGAGATACGCCTGCGGTTTGGGCGTGGGTTCTGAGCATCCAGGATTTTGGGTCTTTTGCTTTATATTTTTCACGCATGATCCGCGCCCAAATTCGTCTTGCCGCGCGAAACTTTGCGATCTCTTCATAAAAATCGTTGTGCACATCAAAAAAGAACGAAAGCCGCGGCGCGAACTCATCAATGTCCATTCCGCGTTTAATCGATTCGTCTACATAGGCGAGACCGTCGGCTAGTGTGAACGCAAGCTCCTGAACAGCCGTCGCTCCTGCTTCGCGAATGTGGTATCCAGAAATACTGACGGTGTTCCAATTCGGATATTCTTTTGTTCCGTGTTCGATTGTGTCGATGACGAGCTTCACAGCGTCTTTAACTGGAAAGAGCCATTCCTTTTGAGCGATGTATTCTTTTAAAATATCGTTCTGAAGCGTCCCCTTCACCCGATCCTTAGGTACTCCCTGCTTCTCGGCAACCGCGTAATACATCATCAAAATCACAATCGCTGGACCATTAATCGTCATCGAGGTCGTGATATCGCCCAGAGGAATTCCCGCGAATAATTCTTCCATGTCCTCAAGCGACGAAACAGATACTCCGCACTTTCCGACTTCTCCCTTACCGCGAGGACTGTCAGCGTCGTAACCCATGAGGGTTGGCATATCGAACGCTGTCGAAAGGCCTGTTTGCCCTTGAGACAAAAGAAGCTTGAAGCGCTTATTCGTTTCCGCGGCAGTAGAGAAGCCCGCGAACTGGCGCATGGTCCAGAGTTTTCCACGGTACATGTTCCGCTGAACTCCGCGCGTGTACGGATATTCTCCCGGAAATCCAAGGTCTCGCAGGTAGTCAAAGCCGGATTCTTCAAGCGTGTCTGGGGTTGAAAGAATCGGAACGTCCATGTCGCTCCAAGTAGTGAACTTTACATCACGAGGCGGAAACTTCTCTTCCGTCTCTTTCAGTTTTTTTTCCCACTCGGCCCGGGCTTGTTTTTCTTTTTCAAACTTCGACATTCGATACTCCGTCTTTGAAGAAGCTTCTCTTACTTCATGTTCGCAAGTTCATTCGCGGCGATCACGAGGCGCTGAATCTCGCTTGTGCCTTCATAGATTTCAGTGATTTTCGCATCTCTGAAATTTCTCTCGACCACGTACTCTTTAGTATAACCGTAGCCGCCATGGACTTGAATGGCTTTTGTTGCAATCCACATCGCTGCCTCGGAGGCGGCAAGTTTTGCCATGGCCGCTTCTTTTGAATATTTCACACCCAAGTCCTTTAGGCGGGCCGCATTCCACGTGAGTAGTCGTGCTGCTTGTAGGCGGGTTGCCATATCTGCAATATGGAATTGGATCGCCTGAAGTTTGGCGATCGGTGCTCCAAACTGTTCGCGCTCTGAAGCGAATTTTTTAGAGGCCTCAAACGCACAGCGTGCGATACCCAGCGCTTGGGATGCGATCCCAATTCGGCCGCCGTCGAGCGTCGAGAGAGCGATCTTTAAACCCTGTCCCTCTTGTCCTAGAAGACAGTCGGAAGGAATAAACACATCGTCGAAAAAAAGCTGCGCGGTTGAGGACGCCGTAATTCCGAGTTTGTCTTCAAGCTTCGCGACCGAGAATCCCTTCCACGCCGTATCGACTATAAAAGCGCTGATTCCTTTACTCCCCTTTGAGAGGTCTGTGCTTGCAAAAACAACCGCGACGTTTGCTTCTTTACCGTTCGTGATCCAGTTTTTTGTTCCACGAAGTTTGTAACCACCATCGACCTTCGTGGCTGTGAGCCTGAGTCCGCCTGGATCAGATCCAGCCCCAGGTTCAGAAAGAGCAAAACAACCGAGCTTTTCTCCGCGCGCGAGCGGGGTCAGCCATTTCTTCTTTTGATCGGCGGTTCCGTACGTTTCGATCGGCCAACAAACAAGCGAGTTATTCACCGACATCACTACTCCGGTAGATGCGCATGCCGCCGAAACTTCTTCCATGCACATGGCGTACGAAACAACATCCAGTCCCGCGCCGCCAAACTCTTCCGAAACCATCATTCCCATCAGGCCGAGCTCGCTCATGCCTTTTACGTTATCGGTTGGGAACTCGCCCGTTTCGTCGTGGTGCTTCGCTTTTGGGGCGATCACGTCCTGCGCATAGGAGGCAACTTGCTCCATGAGCATCTTTTTCGATTCGTCGCCTTCAACCGGCCAACCAAAGTGTCCTGAAAGTTCCACGTTTGCCATTTTGTCTACCTCTTAAGTGAGTCCATTGAATGCGGGTTTTCGCTTTTCCATGAATGCGCCCATACCCTCGCGCTGATCATGCGAACCCATAATGCGTCCGAAGGCGTGGGCTTCCGCATCGATTTTCATGTGAAGGCCGTTCGATTCGGTGAATTCCACCATGAGGTTTTTAGCTTTCGACACCGCGCTTGCGCTCTGGAGGGTGATCGCTTTCACTTTTTCAATAATCGTTTGAAGAAATCCTTCGGCCGGAATCACTTCTAAACAAAGTCCGATTCGATGTGCCTCTTCCGCTTTAACTCGACGCCCTGAAAAAATAAGCTCCTTCGCACGAGGAACCCCGACATAGCGCGAGAGGCGGAAGCAGCCGCCAAATCCCGGAATAATTCCAAGGCCTACTTCGGGCTGACCAAAAACTGCTCGATCGCTTGCATAAATAAAATCACACGCAATGGCCATCTCCGTTCCGCCACCGAGCGCAAATCCATTCACCGCGGCAATGGTCGGTTTCGGCATGGTTTCCAGTAACTTCGCCACTTCGTGGCCCATGATGGAAAATGAAATCCCTTGTTCGGGCGAGAGGTCTTTCATTTCAGAAATGTCCGCACCCGCAATAAAGGCTTTATCGCCTTCACCCGTGAAAACTACGGCGCGAACCGATCGATCCGACGCTAAGCTCGTCAAACATTCACGAAGTTCCCGAAGTGTCACCGAATTCAGGGCATTAAGCGCTTTGGGTCGATTCACTTTCAGAATCGCAATTCCGGGTTCAACTCGCTCGACTAAAAGGTTTTCGTATTTCATGCCGATCCCCAGCGCATGGGTTTTGGCGCCTCAGAATTTGAGTAGTCGTAAAATCCTTTCGCGTTCTTTCTTCCAAACCAACCTGCGGAAACCATCTGCGAGAGAAGCGGGCTTGGACGATATTTTGAATCCCCCAGGCCTTCGTGGAGAACTTTCATAATCGCAAGGCACGTGTCGAGCCCGATAAAGTCCGCAAGCGTGAGCGGCCCCATGGGCTGATTCGTTCCGAGTTTCATCGCAGTATCTAAATCTTCTACGGTCGTGATTCCTTCATAAACGGTCTGGATCGCTTCGTTAATCATCGGCATAAGGACGCGATTAACCGCGAATCCCGGAATGTCCTTCACTGACACAAAGGTCTTCCCCATTTTTTCGGCCGCCGCTTTTACAGCAGAAAATGTTTCATCAGTCGTTTGAATCGCGCGAATACCCTCCACAAGCTTCATGAGGGGCACAGGGTTCATAAAATGCATCCCGGCAACTTTTCCAGGGCGCTTCGTTTGAGCAGCGATCAATGTAATCGAAATCGAAGAGGTGTTTGTCGCAAGAATCGTTTCAGCAGAGCAAACTTCGTCGAGTTGTTTAAAAAGAGAGAACTTCAAGCTTGGGTTTTCCGTCGCGGCTTCAACGACAAGGTCAACGCCCTTCAGATCCGCAAGGCCAGAAACTGCCGTGATATTCGCAAGCGTTGAAGTCATCGCGTCTTGAGTAATTTTTGCTTTCTCGACGAGCTTCTTGAGCTGTACTTCGATTTTCTTTTTCCCGCCTTCGGCTGTTGCGAGGTCACGGTCCGCCAGAAGAACTTGAAACCCTGTTGCCGCCGCGGTCTGTGCGATACCCGCACCCATCTGACCCGCTCCAAGAACGCCCACTTTTTGAATGGTTTTAGCCATGTAACGAAATCTCCCTGTCGATTGCTGAATTGCGCAATAGATTCGCAATGAATCGGCTATTTTCCAATACAAAACCGGGAAAATATTCGCCCCAAAATGTCGTCTGGGAGCGTCTCGCCAATGACGGGACCAAGGGCAAGAAGCGCTTGCCGAAGATCGGCCGCAAAGAGGTCCTCGGCCTTCGCGGATGCGGCGCGAATGAGGTGAGAAATCGCGTCCTTTGTGGCGCGCTGGTGGTCAATGCGAGTCAAAAGCACTTCGCCGCTGGATCGTTTTGTCCATTTTTCAGAAAACCGAGTGATTGTCTCTGCTGCTTCATGAATTCCCGTTCCTAAGACCGAAGAAACGGAGACAGTTTCGCGAATCCCAAACTCTTTGACCTTGGAATCCGCAGCGGCGATCTGCGCAGGAGTCGCTACATCCGATTTCGAAATCACCGCGATCGTTCGATCCCATGGGTTTCCAAGCGAAGACCATAGTGCATCCAGCGATGGTCCTGCTTTCGTCGGATCCATCACAAACAAGATTAAGTCCGCGTCAGCCGCAGAGCGAAGTGAGCGTTCGATCCCAATCTTTTCGATGGTGTCGCTCGTATCGGAACGAAGACCCGCCGTGTCCTCCAGGCGAAAGGTCGCGCTCGTTTTTTTCCCCGTCAGCGTGATCGATTCTCGAACCACATCACGAGTGGTGCCTGCGATTTCCGAGACGATGGATCGTTCCTCGCCTAAGAGAGCGTTAAAAAAACTCGATTTCCCGGCGTTCGGTTCCCCGATGATCGCAAGTAGAATCCCTTCTTGGATTTTTCGTCCTCTTTCAAAACTCGACTCGAGTCGATCGAGTTTCTCACGTACCGTCTCCGCTCGCTCTTTGAGTCGCGGGAGCGAAACCTCGTCTACATCCTGGTCGGCAAAATCGATTCCTAACTCAGCAAGCGATGCGAGTGTTCGAATCTCCTCGGAGATCTCCGTGATGAGCGCGGATTGAGTCCCACCCATTTTTTCAAGGGCAAGCGCCGCTGCAGCCTGATTTTTCGCAGCAATCAGATCGGAAACCGCCTCTGCCTGAGACAAGTCCATTTTCCCATTTCGAACCGCTCGAAAACTAAATTCCCCAGGAAGCGCTTGGCGCGCGCCCAGATCAAAGATGGAATAGAGAAGTTTCTCGGCAACCGCCGTTCCGCCGTGAGCTTGAATTTCGACTAGATCTTCACCCGTGTAGCTTTTCGGGTTTTTAAAGTACGAAACCAAAACTTCATCAATCAGGCTGCCATCTTTTGCGCGAAGCTTCGCTAGGTATTGAGTCCGAGGCGTCCATTCCTTCAATGCGTCGATCCCTGAAAGTTTCGAGAGAATAGGGAGAGCGTTTTCCCCACTAATCCGAAAAATGCAAATGGCCCCCCCGGTAGGAGAGGCCATTGCCGAAATCGTGTCGTTTGAGAGGTAATTCCCTTTAGACATGAATCATCACTTAACGAACAACTTGTGCTTCTGCGATCTGCGTGTTTCCACCCAGTTTTTTGTTCAAATACATTTGCTGAATAATGCTCGTGAGTGCGTTAACGAGCATGTAAATCGTAAGACCCGCAGGAAGACTGAGCATCATCAGGCCGAAAAAGACCGGCATCCACTGCATCATCTTCTGCTGGGTCGGATCCATTGTAGTCGATGGGGTGAGCTTCTGTTGCAAGA
>CAYOJT010000133.1:4799-8464 GCA_964404365.1 uncultured Bacteriovoracaceae bacterium | reverse complement strand
CGCCTCATTCAGGAATATAAACGCCGTTGGGACTACCAACAAAAAACCGAGCTCCTCATGCAGGTTGAAGAAATGAAGACGAACTTTCTTCGCCTCGTTACTCATGACTTGAAAACCCCGGTTGCGCGTATTCAAGGCTTAGCTGAGATGGTCCTCCGTAAAACCCAGTCGCGCCTTGAATCTTCGGAACAAGAAAATCTGAAGCACATTATGACCTCGACCGAGGAGTTAAACCACTTTATCACTTCCGTTTTGGAACTCACGAAAGTGGAATCCAACCGAGTCACTCTGAGTCTTGTTTCAAAGGACTTGAATCAGCTCATTGAAAACGTCCTCACTCGACTCAAGCCCGTGAGCGAAAAGCGTGAAATTCAAATTGAAACCGACCTTGAGCCCCTCTTCCCGATCCGCCTGGACGCAAGCCTCATTGAAAAAGTTCTCGCAAACCTCATCGATAACGCTGTGAAATATTCTCCCGCTGGGTCGAAAGTCACGGTTCGTACACGCGACACAGGCTCACACGTTGAGGTCTCGGTGGTCGATCGGGGAATCGGCCTATCCGCGAGCGAAGTCGGAAATCTTTTCACTCGCTTTTACCGCGCGAAAAACGACGAGACCATGCACATCTCTGGAACAGGTCTCGGACTTTACCTCACGAAATACTTCGTCGAAGCCCACCAAGGTCGCGTCGAAGTGGAGAGCGTGAAAGGTAAAGGAAGCACCTTTAAAATTTATCTTCCTGTGAATTTGACCCAAGAACAGACTTTAACCACTCAACCTGGACTTCGTGTCGAAAAGAAATTCGACAAGAAGTCTGATGAAAAAATTTCTTAAGGAGAAAACGCCATGTATCGCGTACTCGTAGTTGATGATGATGCGGATCTGAGAATGACAGTTGCTTCGGCTTTATCTGAAAGCCATTTCAGCGTGGACCAAGCCACCGACGGCGAAGAAGCAGTCAATCGCGTACGCGCTGGGAAGTATGATCTCGTTCTTCTCGACGTCAACATGCCTCGCATGTCGGGCTTAGAAGCTTTGAAGGAAATCAAGGCTCACGACCCGTCGATCATTGCTCTTATCCTCACCGCGTTCGCAAACATTCGCGACGCAGTTGAAGCGACTAAAGAGGGCGCCTACAACTACCTCGAGAAGCCGATTAAGGCAGATAACTTGGTTTACTTAGTCGAAAAAGCGTTGAAGGCCAATAAAATGGTCCAAAACGTCGCTCTCTCCTCTCCGATCATTAAGCTCCCAGGCGATCACGAATTCGTCGGCCAATCGGCGGAGATGAAGAAGGTTTTCGCGGTAATTGAAAAGCTATCCCGAGTAGATACCGCTGTTCTCATCCGCGGAGAGTCTGGAACCGGTAAGGAACTCGTAGCCCAGGCCCTTCACTATAATTCACCACGAAAAGATAACCGTTTCGTGACGATCAACTGCTCTGCAGTGCCTGAGAATTTGATCGAATCTGAGTTTTTCGGTCACGAGAAGGGTGCATTTACAGGCGCTGATTCTCGTAAAATCGGTAAATTTCAGTACGCAGATGGTGGAACGCTTTTCTTAGACGAAATCGGCGACATCAGTGCTGCGATGCAAGTGAAACTCCTTCGGGCACTTCAAGAGAAGAAGTTCACCCCAGTCGGTTCGAACCGAGAGATAGAAGTAAACGTTCGAATCATCGCTGCAACGAACCGAAATCTCGAAGAGATGATCAAAAAAGGTGAATTCCGCGAAGATCTTTTCTATCGCTTGAACGTTCTTCCGATTCAGTTGCCACCGCTCAGAGAGCGTAAAGGCGATATCGAACACCTTTCGAGTTACTTCGTCACCAAATTCAACGAAGAACATAAAAAGAACGTCACGGGAATCTCGGCTGAGGCGATGGAAGCTCTAAAAGCTCACTCGTGGCCAGGAAACATCCGCGAGCTCGAAAACGTGATCGAACATGCGTTTGTGATTGAATCCGGAAATGAACTCTCGATCGACTCACTTCCTGAAGCCGTTCTTTCTTCAGCACGCGCAAAAGGTCTGACCACTGGAAAAGTGCTCAACGCCACAAGCGTCTCCGTAGAAGAGATTCAGATGACGGTTTCAACCGGTACGGACGGCGAAGATGGTCTTAAGCTCGACTTCGCGCGCTTGGACTTCCAGGCAAACAAGGAAGAGTTTGAGCGTCGATTCCTGATGAGCGCTCTGAAGGCGTTTAACGGACGTATCAACCAGACTGCGCTTCACGCAAACATCCCGAAGAAAACTCTGCTGAGAAAGCTAGAGAAGTACGGGATCATTGCGAAAGACTATATCGATCAAGATTAAACGTTTTTCTTTGGTGTCTTTGAAACTGGCGGAGTGTTTATGAGTAGGATTCTTATCTCTACGATTTTGACGCTCTTCACGGCTGCGCATGCCCAGACGTATGCGAGCGATCTCGTCCAATTTCCACCCCGGGAAAAAATCACACCCCCTGAGACAATTTTTCACTGGGGAAAGCGAGAACACCTCCTCGAGGACGCGAAAGCTGGAACGGTACCTGCTGAGATTTGGGACCGATTCATCATGAACGGAGACACCCTTTATGGTCTTCTACCCTTTCGACGGGGATTATACGGGGTAGATCATCCCGGATCATCCGAGCAGTTCGGAAACTGGCTCATGGGCATCCATTTGAAGGACGAGTGCAGAAGACCAGAGTCGATCGTCATACCATCCTATTTGGCGGAAGATGAACGTTTTATTGCTTGGTTTGCGGTGCATCCGAACACTCCATTTAAAAATCTCGACGACTTCAAAAGAGGTTGTTTTCGTAAGGCTGGGCCCAAATATGAGGAACGGCTCATTCTAAAAGTTCAAAACATCGAACCGGAGGATGTCGCCGGACGCGAAGGTTCTTGCGAGGAATTGATTCAATCGTTTTACAGCGACACGGGAATCAAAGTGGTTCTAGACGAGCAGTGGAGAGACCAGGTATGGATCGAGGAAAACATCATCCATCATACATCCTGGTACATTCGAGATCGGGGCTGCATTCGAGGCATCACTGGAATGCCGAGCGAAATCACGAGCCTTCTCGCTTCGGTACCTGATCCCTGGAGATCTTATGATTCCCCCTTTCTCCGATCCGCAGAGGAGGGTCGCTTCTCACTTTGGATTCAAGCACTCCTAACCGACTCTAGGAGTCCGACGCGCGATCAAATGAACTACCTAAAGAAAAGCGCAAAAGATTCCTCCATTCGGTGGGAAATCAATAATCGTAGCCTCGAAATGGTCGGAGAAATCCGTCTCAGTAATGTAGTGGCGACAGTGGTTGAGTCCTGGTCGAGATGCAAGGACCGGGGAAGCCTCAAGACATTCGAAGATTTACTCCGGTTCTACCCAAAAGAAATAACGAGGGTCATCGGTGGCGATCCTTTTATGAATGCAGGCGGAGCCGCCCTCTCGCTCACTTCTCGCTTAAATAAAATTTGTCGGTGATCTTAGAGCTTTTCGATCGCCTTATCATCCGACTTAATAGCCGACTGTTTCTTCAACTGAATGATGTAGTTGTCGATGAGTTCTTTTTGAAGCTCAGCTTTGACAGCAAGCTCAACTTCTTCATAGTTCAGGGTCTTGCCAACGTCTTTATCGATCACTTTAATGACGTGGTAACCGTACATCGTCTTCACAGG
>CAYOJT010000133.1:0-4789 GCA_964404365.1 uncultured Bacteriovoracaceae bacterium | reverse complement strand
CCAACGATTTCATCCTTTTTCGCGTCAAACGCAGCATTCTTAAATTGAACGACAAAGGGTGAATCGCGCGTGATGATTCCGATATCTCCACGGTTGTTTTTCGCGGATGGGTCGCGAGAGTGCTTCTCAGCTAATACTTGGAAATCTGCTCCAGCTTTAGCCTGCTTCATGAGATCCAGGGCAGCCTTTTCATCCGAAACAAGGATATGTAAAACGTGAACCTTGTCGGTGGAGTAGCGGCGTTTGTTTAAAGCGTAGAACTTCCTTGCAGACGCATCGGTAATTTTCGGTACCACGTTTTTTGAGATCAACCGATTCGTGAGAAACTGTCGGCGGAAAGCTCTCAGAGCAGTCTGATAATCGGATTCCTGATCGAGCTTCTGTTTTTCAGCTTCCTGAACCATGATTTCTTGTTCGATGAGCGTATTCACGATCTCGCGCTTCGAGTTCAGATCGTTCAAGATCTGTCTGCGCTGTCCTTCGTTGAATCCCGAAAGTGCGGTTTGGACATCTTTGTCCGTTACCACTTTCCCATTCACGTTTGCGAGCTCGGTTGCGAGCGCTGTCAGCCCAAAAAGTGCGGCAGTTGTGAGTGTCAAAATTTTGATGCTCGTTTTACTCATCATAAGTAGATTCCTCGTAAGTTGGGTCGTGACTCCCATTATTAAACCTTAGCCTTGAGAATTAAACAACTTGTCGTAGTGCGCTTGGATTTGCTTCATGTCGACGGCGTTTAGGAAGTTCGAAAAGCTCATCCACACCGATATTCCATTTAAATCCCTAAAAAGGGGCGGCAAATGCGTTGGGGCATCAATAATCCCCTCTTCGTATTTAGCGTAAAGGAGCGGAATGTCGTCCGTGTGGACCTTACCGACAAAGAGGAAGGGCAAGTAATGAGGCTTTCCGGCACGGATCGCCGATCGCATGAAGTTATAGTTCTCAATGAACCCCTTACAGTAGGAGATGTCTTTCGTGAAAGGTGAACCGCCATCCAAGGAGCCTCCTCTAAAGACCCGCTTTGCGTTCTGAACGGAGTCTTCTTCGGTGTACCCTTCCGTTCTGTAGAACTCGATCAAATCGATGATGTTTGCGCCTTCTTCCACCTTTTCAATCGCAATAATCCGATCGTTGATTTGCTTTGCGCGCATTGGATAGGAGCGAAACGTGAAGATCTCCATAATGACGGCGAGACCCTCTTGAGTGGAAGCCACCCGCGGTGGACCTTTCGACAGCCATTTTGCGATATGCTGGGCATTTCCGTTTTGAGTCGTACCCACATGGACCCAGCCTTCGTGAACCTCAAGGATGTCGACATCCCGAAACGAAAACTTAGAGTCCGCCCGGATCTTAACGGTATCGCCACCGGCAGCCGCATCGGCCACGATGCCGTCTGAAAGTTTCGCTGACACCATTCCCGTTGGGAAGTAACTACTAAAGCGGTGATTTAAGATATCTACGACCTGTTCTGCGGAGAGGTCTTCCTTAGGTGGAGTCCCAAGGTCGTGTGCTGTGATGTTCGAGAGGATCGTGTACATCATGCAGCCGAGATCGGAAATTGTGCTCTTATCTCCGTAGATGTGGTCCTTGGGAGAACCGTAAAGTTTACGACTCGACTCCCAAAACTGCTTTTTCCCGCGATGCTCAAGCATGGTAATCACTTCGGAATATTCCTGAACCATCTCAGAAAGTAATTTTCCAATAGCGTCGTCCTTACCCAGAAGGGTTTGGATCTCATCGTGGAGTTCCGCGAGCTCCTTCTTTTTCGCTACCGGGTCATAAGGAAGTGGGCCATGGCTCGCGTAATCTTCCGGCGTGAGCTTGGGAATGTCCTTATAGTTGGATTTTTTCATTTCCGTTAGGACATAGGGCGGAAACTTTACCGCCTCCAGAATCCGGATCGGTTTTTGGATCTCGACGATCCGCTGCGAAAGTTTTTTAATGCGTTCTTTATAGGTCAGGAGAACGGCTGACATTTTCTCATATCAGATGCGGACAGTCGATCGCATCGTTTCCGGTTGGAATTCCAATTCTATCTTTTGAATTACACTTCACTCCTTCGATCAGCTCCCGGGGACTCTTATTAGAAAGAGGACCACCGCTTTGAAAACAACTCGAGCACCATCTTTTTCCAATTTCGCCCAATAACGCGTCTTTCGATTGAATGTCGTTGATACGGATATTGTTCACATAAGCCATCTGATAGGGGTCAAAGAACTCAAGCATCTTATCGGGAATGGGTGACTTGTAGTCCTCCGCACCGCCCGTCGGAGAAACCCCGCAGGTATGAAAAGTGGGTGGAGTAAAAATGCATGCATCTGCTAGCTTTTCGCTCGGAAGGTCAACACCGACTCTCGAATCGATTGACGAAGGTTTATTCGGATTAAGTGACTTTCCTTCGAGCGGATTAATTCGGATGACCCCGTTCGCGCAGGTCTTCACCCCGTCCGCAGTCACTACAGGATTTTTACATTCTTTAATCTTGTCGAAGTAGTTCTGGCACTGACAGTCCGCGCAACCGGGTATGACGTACGTAACCGGTGCCATTAATGAGCCCCAACGACCGGCTTGCGAAACTTCACTTGTAAAGTTCTTCATGTACCCGAGTGCCTTGCCGTTACTCAGAGAGCGATCGATTACATCTACTCCAACACCGCTTTCATTGAATGCGATACCAGCTCCGCAATGCTGACAAACAGCTCCCTTAACCCCTTTCGAGGGGTCCACTCCTGGACGAAAACTGAAACTTGATCCATCGGCCGGTTTTACATCGATAAACGCGCTAGGGTCGAAGGCGATTTTCACATTTTTCGCCCCTTGATTTTCGTCGCGAAGCTCTTTGCCAGACTTGAAAAAAACCGTGTTTTTCTTATCTTTTAAATTCTCCGTGAGTGCCGCGCTGATATCGAAACACTGGAACGCGACCGAGCCTCCTCCGACCGACCATACATCGGCGCTAGAGTTTGGCTGACTTCCAGACTTTGTGGTGATTTCGTTTAATTTCTTTTGCAGCTTGGTCTTCCACTCAGGATCAGCCACGTTCTTTCCTGAATAGGTTTCGTTGATAAAGCGAATGAGATTTTTTTGAGGATCTTTACCGGTTTGAATTTCTTTCGACACACGTTGTAGTTCGGTGGTTAACTCTGTAGCCGTTGGTTCGCGATTTAGTTTTTCTCGCAATTGAGCGCGTACGCCTTCATTCAATATAATCGCGGTTCGATGGAGATCATACCAGCTGCTTTTCAGTGTCGCGCCTTCCGTTTCATCATGGAAGCCGATTCCGCCTTTAATCAGGTACTTATCGACTGTGAGATTAACGCTCCCATCATCTTTCCATCCACGATCATCCTCGTACTTTTCGGTAACCGTGGTCGTTTTAGTTTTAGTCGTCGTTACTTCACCGTCGCCATTTTCGTCTTTAACATTTTCCTTACTCTCAGTGACAACTGATGTGGTGGAAGTCATGTAATCTTCCCCAGCTTTCGGGGGACGCATCTTCGTTGCCAGTCCCCAAACATGAAGCGTCAGCAGAGAGCGGAAGGGTTCGGATTTACATTGGTCCGGCAGTCCGCTCTCTTTAGATAAAAGCGATTCTGTCGCTGCGATGGCCTTCAGTTCAGGAGAAGCTAAATTTGAAATTTGGGGTGTTTCCAGAGTTCGTTTTATTTTCGCGTTTACAGATTTTTGTATTTCGCCACGCATATTCGGTGAGGCGATTGCGTGTGGGGGAATGTACTTTCCGTTTCCGATGGTCGTTTTGAAATCATTCGGATTCATATCCGTTTTGAGTACGACTTTTCGACGAGTATCGCATTTTAGCGGGTTCACCTTTTTTCCCTTCGAATAATGGTCGTTCGACTCGGGATACTTACGCTCGAGACTCGCCGACTCCTTACCCTGCGTTGTCATTTTAATGATTGGATTCAGTTCGCCGTCTTCTGAAATAAGGTCACGAATCGTGTTAGCGCGATTCGCCGCCAAATTGTGATTGGACCGTATACTAGCCTCGATATTAGGTTCTCTTCCGTCGTGCTGTGGGTCCGCGTAGGCGATCACGTCGACTTTCAATTTATTCTCGCTGCCAGAACTGCGCACCGTCTGGTACTCACGAAAAAATTTTAAAATGTTTGTGAGTTTACTAATTTTGAAGTTGGGATCCATGTCCTCGCGTTTAAATTTCGATGTCGGGAAAGCCTTATCGGAACTCATCGCGATGAAGAAAGAGGGCGGCGCAGGATCGTCTCGAAAGTCGATACAAACTCCCGTATCACCCCCGGCATAGCCCTTTACAGCAGCCGCCAACATAAAGAGGTCGGCACCGAGGCCGTCCAGCTCCACTTGAGAATAGACGCCGTCCTTAGTTACTGGATCACCGTCGAGGATCGATCCTTCCGTAATTGCGCTTCCATTGAGTCCAAGGAGCATCAGCAGAGCAACATAACGAAGGGAGCAATTAATGGAGTAAAAAGACGAACGGTTAGACATAGGGCTCTCACACCTCTAACCAATTTTCGCACTCCGCACCGAAGCATTGAATCGGCACCTTTTTCCCAACGAAGCAGCGCGAGCGTCCAAGATTTGACGAACTCCAGACACCCCACTGCTATCTTCGTGTTTTATTTCTACCTCCGTGGGGCAAACTAGATTCCCCACTAGTGCTCGCGGTCATTTTTCACGCCCGGACTATAAATCCAAAGCTACAGAGCCAGCTGGCTGAGACTTGATGTCGCCAGGACTTTTCGCGTGAGCGAAAAGGACATCAAAGACAGGACATCTGGGTCTCCAGACAGCT
>CAYOJT010000132.1:0-8474 GCA_964404365.1 uncultured Bacteriovoracaceae bacterium | reverse complement strand
ATCGCTTGAATACGACGGATGTCGAGGCGTTGAGACGCATAAAACTTCAATGCGTTACCGCCCGTGGTGGTTTCTGGGTTTCCGAACATCACCCCGATTTTCATCCGGATTTGGTTGATGAAGATCACCAACGTTTTCGATCGATTGATCGTTCCGGTGAGTTTACGGAGTGCTTGAGACATGAGGCGCGCTTGGAGACCCATGTGCGCATCACCCATTTCGCCTTCGATTTCTGCGCGTGGCACGAGTGCCGCGACAGAGTCGATGACGAGAAGGTCAACCGAGCCCGAACGAACGAGCATGTCGGCGATTTCAAGCGCTTGTTCACCCGTGTCCGGTTGGGAGATCAAGAGATCATCCGTACGAACGCCGAGTTTACGAGCGTAGTTCACATCCAAAGCGTGCTCGGCATCAACGAACGCAGCCACTCCGCCTTGCTTTTGGCATTCCGCAATCGCGTGAAGGGTGAGCGTCGTTTTACCGGACGATTCCGGGCCGTAGATTTCGATGATACGACCGCGGGGATAACCGCCAATTCCGAGAGCTAAATCGAGAGACAGAGATCCGGTTGGGACAACAGGCGTATCGGCTTGGACGAGACTTCCGTCGATTCCGAGGCGCATGATTGAGCCTTTTCCGAATTGTTTTTCGATCGCTTGAACAGCAAGTTCAAGTGCTTTGGACTTTTGGACGTTATCAGTGGTTTTTTGGATTTCCATGTGGAGGTGGGCCTTTCTGCTCTACCCGTTTTTCGTTCCTTGTATGAAGGGTCGTCCTGAAGATCATTCATGCGGGAGTACCCGCCTGTGATATCGACTCTCAAACCAATCAAATCTCGGGACCGCTACGTAATCTGTCCCGGACATCGTTCTGTATAATAGGTAAAGCTTAGTAAGTTGATTAGATCAGGAATTGAGCAGACTGCGTACCAAAAAGAGAACGGCCGAAGCGGTTGCTTCTCTTCGAGCGAGTCGAAGTTCTTTGGGTGAGAGGCGAGCCGTGGATCTTTTTGTTTTCGCTCGATTTTTTGTTTTTGCGATTTTTGAATCGAAGTCGATCGATAATTGAGTCGTGACCGGATTGCTTTTGCTCCGCTTCAAAAGAACGGAGACGAAAACTTGGCCGACGCGTTCGCCTTTCGGTCCTAGGTAGCCCGTAACCGCGGCGGCGATTGTAGCTTCGGGCGTGTGCTTTAACGCCCCGCGCACCATCTCTTCGGCGGTCTGACTACTCACAGCCGTGTGGCGCTTCAGGGTCGATTTCTTCACTCCGATCCATGAGGTCTTCGAACCTTCGCGGTAGGTCACGAGGCTGCCGCAGTAATGGTCGGAGACCCCAGGCACCTCGGTCAGAAGTGAACTGAGAAGTCCGCCCGTGCAGCTCTCTGCGATCACTAAACGCGCACGTTTTTTCTTGAGTAAGCGGACGAGGGATTCGGCTTGTTGGGAGAGTAAATTGCTCATCGGAGTGTCTCGAGGTTGAGAGAGTAAAGAAACTCATTCATTCGTCTGCCTTGAATGCGCCATCGATCGGTCAAATAAGACTCCTTTTTAAAACCAAATTTTTCGTAAAGTGCAATCGCGCGATCGTTTCCTTCAAAAACACATAAGTCGATGTATTCGATTGAGGGTTCATTTTTAGCCCAGTTTAGCGCAATATCCATCAATTTTCTCCCCCAGCCGCCCCCTCGCACGACGGGTTTAAGTCCCATCCCAAGCCAAGCTCGATGTCGTGTCCCATTCTTGTCTCCCGTCCAGAGCGAAATGTCGCCATACATGATTCCGTCATCGTCGAATATCCCCCAAGAGCGTTGCCAACCCAACTCGGAGGTCTTCTTCGGCAGATTCGAAACGTACAGGTCCCGCTTTTTTTCTGGGGAGTAAGGAGAGACCTCGTCAAAACCACAAAAAATCGGAGTTCCATCTTTACCATTGGTCGCAATCACAGCTGCTGCACACGCTGTGAAAGCATCCACGTCTTCCAATGTGACTGGCCTAATTTTCAAAATTTTTTCCATGGTTCAGAGTCCCGGCTTTAGCTTTAGCTAGAGAATCCAATATTCACAAAGGATTTACAAAATCCAATTGTCGTCTTCTAATTGAGCCATAATCCCGCCACAACCACCTGCGGCGGATTCAAAAGGAGAGTGGAACTATGATGACAGCATTTTGGAATGGTGTGAACACGAAGAAGTTCTGGATGACTACATTCGCAGTATTTGCTTTTATTTTCGCTTCAGACTGGGTCATTCACGGATGGTACATGGCAGGCGCTTATCAAGAGACCGCCAACCTCTGGCGTGATGAAATGGGTATGAAAGCTACGATGTCCTGGATGCTCTGGGGACAATTTATGGCCGCCATGATGCTCTCATTCATTTTCACGAAGGGTTACGAAAATAAAGGTTGGGCAGAAGGTGCTCGTTACGGCTTCTTGATCGGTCTTTTTATGACCTCCCACTGCTTCATGCAGTATGCAGTGACGCCCATGCCATCGTCGATCCTCTGGTCATGGGTATGGACTGGCCTTCTCCAGTCGACCCTCGCTGGTGTGGTCGCATCTTGGGTGTATAAGAAATAGTCGCGAAAACCTCGCATTTCGGTACAGAAACCTCGCAAGACCTCAGGTTTTGCGAGGTTTTTTTGTGTCCAAGGACAAAATAATGAAGTTCTTCCTGCTCGCTTCACACTTACGCAGATTTTTTAAACCCATGAATTCTCGATGAAATGTACGAAAACTGTCTAAAACATAACCAATTCTGAAGAGAGTGGATGTTGAGAGAGTGTGCACCGAAACGTGAAGACGGAGGACTCTAGGCTTATGGAAAAAATTATCCGAGCCCCGCTCAACAACTTGATGATCGCAGCGATTACGATAATCGCTACAGGTTGTTCGTCCGCACCGGCCCACAAGAAAGTCGAACAGGTTCAGCAGCCGAATCGTGACCCGGACTCGCTCGCGATTAATCAACTTCAGTTCTTTGATTTTCAGATTCAATACGATTCTGATCAACACCAGGTCATCATCGATTGGTCCGTGAATGAGGACTTGAATTCGGGCTCGTTCGATATTTTATACGGGAAGTACTGTCTTGCTTGTAGAACTCAGGATGACGTGAAAGTGATCGGGAGTGTATCGGCTACCGGAAAACGAAGCATTGATCATGGTTATCCGGCGTACCGCTTTGTTTCGTTCGATAAACTCAAAACCGGAGATTCCGTATTCCAAATCCGATATAGAGACGCTTCTGGCGAAGTGAATTCATCTTATAAAGTGCTTCGGATTAACGATAAGTGACGAATGATCATCCACTCGAATTAGAGACCGGAAATCCAATCGAAATGAACGAGTAAGGCATATACTCCAAGCGCCTGGAACCCGGCGCCGATATCGTCTGCCATAACTCCAAATCCTTGAATGAAGGGCGAAGAGGCTGCTTTCGACCATCGATCAATCGCGCGTACAGGCGGAACTTTCACGATATCGAATATCCGAAAGAGTACGAAGACGGCGACGAGGGACTGGAGTGAGCCGCTCGAGATCCAGCCCGCGATCCCCATTCCAATAACCTCGTCGATGACGATGTTTTGATTGTCCGCTACCCCGAACAGGCGTTGAAACTGCGCCGCAGCCCAACTGCCAGCCAGGGTCACAAGGATCCAAAACCCGACGCGAGGGAGTTCAGATAGGTTTTGATTTGCCCAGACGACTAGCGGGATCGCGAGGAGCGATCCCCAAGTTCCAGGCATCTTCGGGAGTAAACCGGATCCAAAGAAAGTTCCCGTCATGACTGCTAACCAGTCCGACGGTTTTTTGATCTGGGACCATTCGATCGGTCTTTTATCACTCATGCGATCGTCCCTACGATGTCTTTCCATTTATTTTCGATTTCTTCAGGCATCGGGGCCGGGCGACCTTTGCCATCTACAAATACGGAACGAATCTTTGCGGTCGAAACTTCAGAAGTTCCTTTCAGGATTTTTTGTTCGATTTGCATCGAACTCCTTCGGTATTCTAAAATGCGACTCTCAATGGTGATCACATCCCCCATGAAAATAGGTTTCAGGTATTGAACCTCGACCGATGCGATGACGGGCCATCGATCCCAGGACTTGAAGGATTCGAGATCGATGTTCTCTTCGGCGAGCATCGACCAACGAGCATGCTCGTAGTAGTTGAGGTAGTTCGCGTTGTTCACATGTCCGAACGCATCGATTTCGTAGCCACGAACTTCAAAAGAGCAGCGGTATGCCTTGGATGCCATATCTCAGTCCTAGCGGATTTCTTGGGTTCTTGCGCTGCATAAAATCAGGTGATTTCACTTGAGGGCTACTCCTACACCTCTTAAGGTGGAATCGGATGAATGCACCACGACTCAGTCCGATCGCTCGGCAGTACGATTTTCGTTGGGACGTCCTTGACGTCATCATCAGCGGAAAATCGTCCATCGACTCCGATCAGGGCTTCAGCATCACGAATGTCGATGAAGCGACCCGTTTTATCGCAAGCTACGGTTTTGACCTTTCAAACCCCATTGAGGCCGCAGAAGTGCTGGGCCACTTTCACGAGGCTCTGAACTTCATCCGGAAGAATTTTTTACAGCCTGAGAACCCTGAGGGGCTGAAGCTCGACATCCCAAGACGCATCGTAGAGCTGACCGATGTTCGCGATCTTTTCTTGATGTCTGCCATGCACCTTCCAGGTCAGCCACGTGACATCTCGGGACTGAACCTTCGGAACTGGGCCTGCAGCATTTTAAAGGTCATGCATACGATTGCGCATATCGACCAGGATCTTCGATCGGGTTACTTTGCAGATATCCAAAAGCAAATTTTGGATCGCTTCTATCGAAATATCCAACGCGGTGCTGGCGGTAAACTTTTTCTGGGCGAGAGTCCGGATGATATCGATCGTATTCCGCTCATTGCTTTCGAAACAAAACCTAAAAAATCTCGCGAATCGACATTGATCAAACTTCTCCATAAGCCAGAAAACGTCGCAGAAGATATTTTTGATCGAGTGGGAGTGCGGTTGATTACTGAAACCCGCTTAGGCGCACTTCGCACGATTAAGTATCTGAAGGATCGGATGATCGTTGTGCCGCCGAACATTAAGCCTTCGCGCTCGCGTAATACGCTGATCGACCTGGAAGACTTCCGCGTACGCATTACGGAGTCGCTGCGCTTACTCGAAAACCGCGAATTAACGGATGAACAGTTTTTGGTTGAGGTTGAAAATGCCGCTCATCCTCTACGTGTGGATCCATCCAACCCCCACTCGAGCGAATTTTACCGCTCCATTCAATTCACTTGTCGTCATTTGATTAAACTTACGAACCCGCTCTTTAACGACATGAAGGAGCTAAAAAACTTCGCAAAAGCTGGAAGCTTGTCCGAAGAAGCAAAACGTGTCATCGACCGAGTCGACATGAAGTACCTGCAGAAAGAAGTTCGTTTCTTCTATCCGTACGAAGTTCAGGTCGTCGACATTAAGAGTCATGAAGAGAATGAACGCGGACGAAGCGCGCATAGCGAGTACAAACGCGCCCAGCTCAATACAGCCATGAAACGCGTGATGGGAGCGCTAGCGGATGCGTCTCGATAGTGACGTTGTCCTGATCGGTACAGGGGTTGCTCCGCTCATCGCAGCTCACGAATTCATTCAAAACGGAAAGTCAGTTGTCCTCTTAAATCCCGACTATGATTATTTTTCTGAGAACTCTGAACTGCCTTACGACCCACTTTGGCCGATCAGCGGAAAGAACTTCTCGTTTGATCGAATTAAGAAAGCTGCTTTCGACGAAGTCTTTGAGTCCGTGCGTGCGGGTTATCCGGGCTCTGTCGAAGTTTGGCCGAATTCGAAGGGGGGGTTCCAAAACGAACTTGCACCCTTTATTCGCTCGCGTGCCAGGCTTTGGATGCGTTCCCTGAATGATGAAGACTGGGCTAAGCTCGAAGACCTTTCCGTTGAGTCGATGGACGCGGGTTTAAAACCCCAATTCCTGGAGGGGATCTCCGCATTCAGCCGATTTCCAGGCGCGGCGACCGCTTTGAAAAACCCGAACGTCGATAGGCATCAGGCACTTCTTTTCCCCAAGTTTGGGGACGTGGATGTGAATCGATTTCGAAACGGGATTCGAGAATTCATGAGAGAGCGACTGGGCGAAGATCGCATGGTTCTATCGGCTTCACCCATAGAAATTTCGTCTGATGGGGTTCGATTTCGAAAATCGGGCGCACCGTGCTCCGTTCGCGTGAAGGACGGCGTTCTCATTTTCTGGACGCCTGCTCTCACCCCGTGGATTCGAAACTTGGCAGAATTTTCCGGTGTAAAGCCTGAACTGCCCCTCGGTATCCGAGTTTGGGAAGAGTGGAGTCTTTTATCGAAAGATCCTGTCGACCCTTCGATTTTAGGGCAGTTCGAGGAGATGATTGCGGGATTTGAGTGCGAGGGTGATCCGACCAAACAAGATCCGCGAAGGATCGGCGTCCTTCGCGCCGGGCCCCTGCTGGATTTGAATGATCGTTTCGATTCGGGTTCGAATGCGATGCTCGATTCCTTTGCGAGCTCTGAGTCCTTCAATCGTATTTCGATTTTCTGTCATGAGTTTTTGAAATGGTCGACCTTTACGGTTCGTTCTGTGCGTCCTCGCCTCATTTTCGAATGGGAGAATGATCCGCATAGCTTTATCCTGAGTAGGAAAGGTTTTGAAACCCGAGTCTTCACAGGCGCCGATGGTGCTCTTTCGCGTGTGGCACTCACTTCCAAGCAAGTCGTGAAACGATTTTTAGATGAGTCAAAACTTCCGGAATTCGAAATTTGATGTCGTCTTGGTCGCAGGACCAAGAGTCTCACCTTGGCCCACGCCGGGCGCGGTGGCGATCTCCCGAGTTTGTGCCGATTTCGGCCTTGAAGTGGGATGGCTCGGTGGAGCTGACCTGAAACCGAAGGGAATCATTCCGCTTCCTGGCACGGGTGGAATCGTATTTTGTGAAGACTCGCAGGGACGAATTCATCGAATTCATGGCCGTTCGATCGTGCGATTTACGGTGGCCTCGGAATTCCCAGATCCATTTTCCGGCTGGTATTCGCCTGGAGTGATTCCAGGTTCGACTGCACTCAAGCTCTTTCAGCGAGGCGGAATTCAATGGAACCGACCGGTTGTACTTCTGGGTTCTTCCAATCGGGCGTTTCGTTTCGGATCGGTTTTACTCGAGACGGGCTGCCCAGAAGTTTACCTGATCGAGTCGGGAGCAGGTTCAACCTCAAAGAGCTATAGCGGGTGGGAAGTTGAGAAGCGGCGATTCGAAATCCTAGGTGGAAGATTCATGGAAGCATCCCCTGTGAGTCTCGATCGTGTCGGGCCTCTTCATTTCGAACTTCGCATTCGAGATAATCGTGGCGTTCGCGTGATTGAGACTGCTCGTGTGATTTCGTTTGGACCTTTTTCGAAAGGAGAGGGCGTACGCGAACATCCGCCCAGCTCGCTACTTTTTGATCTGGAGGAAGAAAACTCGGAAGGAACTCTCCTCGAGATTGAGCGCGCGAAATTTCTGGGCACGAAGATTATTCGAACACTTTCGCCGGATCTCGGTGTGAGTCGAGAACTGCTTGAGGCGTTACATCGGCGGAGTAAAAATAGAATTCGCCGCTATCTTAAACATAAGGACGAGCCCTTTCAGATTGAATACCAAGGAAAGTGGAGTTCATTAGCGAGTCTGAAGGCCATCAAATCTTTTTCGGGTACTCCTAAGTCGGAGCATTTTAATCGACCAGTCGCTTCGATCGAATGTTTTGAAACCATCGGGTGTGATCTCTGCGCGAAAGCCTGTCCGGAAAACGCGATCCAGTTTGACCGCCTTCGGTCCCGACGCCCTGAGGAAGGACCAGCTCCGATTCTAAATGAAATGGACTGTACGGCTTGTGGACTTTGCTTGCCTGCTTGTCCAAATCAGACTCCGGTCTTAATTCACGAAATCGAGAAAGCATCGCATTCTCGTGTCAGTTATCCTTGGCGCGATTCGAAGGACTTAAACGTCGGGGACATTCTTACGCTTTTAAATCGGAAAGGCGAAGTTTTGGGAACGGCTAGAGTTTCCGAGTTTCGAGAAATTGACGATCCGAAGTCGAAAATAAAATCAAAGATTGTAACCGTCGAGGTTCCGAATCCGTTAGTTTGGGAAGCGCGCGGAATTCGACGCCCGAAAGCTCATGCGACAGCTGAAGACCGTGAGTTTTTAAGGCAAGACACGACTGCGAGTGTACCTCGAGTCGAAGTCTCGATGAATGGTGAGCGGCGTTTAGTGCGTGATCGTGTCTCGATCTCAGATGCTTTATTTGAGACGGGTCAAAATCGATCTGAGGACATGCTCTTCTGCGAGGATGGTTCCTGCGGTCTATGTGAAGTTGAGGTGGATGGAATCAAGACTCAGGCCTGCACAACCCAAGTTCGAAGAGGAATGTCGATTCGTTGG
>CAYOJT010000131.1:8002-8521 GCA_964404365.1 uncultured Bacteriovoracaceae bacterium | reverse complement strand
AATACTTCTGATTTGAGGAACTGGGCGATGGATTCCATTTAATTTTCCGTGAAGTTCAGGTCTCGTCCGTAAGTCTCTTCCATTCTCCATAATGCGAGAAGCGCAATCAAGAGCGATGATGCTCCGACGATCATGGCAGACCCCAAAATTCCATAAGCCCCTTTCAGAGCTTGAAAGCTTAAGGTGAGCGGTACGACCGCGCCCCGAACGAAGTTCGGAACGGTTGTGGCGACCGTTGCGCGAATATTCGTTCCGAATTGTTCGGCCGCAATCGTTACGAAGAGAGCCCAGTATCCGACGCCTATCCCCGCTAGCACGCAAACTCCGTAATAGAGTGCGGGGGACGGTTCGCGAAGAAGTCCGTAGACCGCGACTGCTACGGCGGTAAACAGGAGATAGAAGAGGACGACTTTCTTTCGACTCGAGAGAAACTGGCTCGTCATCCCACTTGTGAAATCACCAATCGCAAGGCCTGCGTAACCCCAGAGGATCGCATAGCCGCCTGTGACTGGACCCGTT
>CAYOJT010000131.1:0-7992 GCA_964404365.1 uncultured Bacteriovoracaceae bacterium | reverse complement strand
GGCGAGGAACCGTACCGGACCCGTTACGCCGAGTTCCTTCGAGAGTTCTGGAGTGAAAGTATAAAGAATTCCGACGACGAACCAGACCGGTAGGCCAATGAGGATGCAACGGAGGTAGCGGGCGAGACGCGCGAAATTTCCAAAGAGCATCAAGAAATCGCCCTTTTTCATTCCTGAGTCCGCTTGGCATTGATCGAACATTCCGGATTCTTGAATGCGGATCCGCGTGACCAGAAGGACGAGACCTAAAATTCCGCCGACGATGTAGGCGGTTTGCCATGGGAAGTTTTCCCCGATTAATCCTGCGAGGATCGCTCCACAAATCCCAACCGACGCGACGACGGTCGTGCCAAACCCACGAGTTTCCTTTGGCAGGACTTCGCTCACGAGCGTGATCGCAGCGCCGAGTTCGCCTGCTAATCCAATTCCGGCTATGAATCGGAGCCAAGCGTAGGAGTCTACGTCCTTCACAAAAGCGTTCAAAAGATTCGCGAGCGAATAAAGAAAGATCGATCCGAATAGAACTTTGATTCGACCCTTTTTGTCGCCCAAAATTCCCCAAATCACGCCACCGACCAGCATCCCGGTCATCTGCATATTGATGAGTCGAACGCCAGCCGCGAGGAGCTCCTGACCTTCGAGACCCAGCGATTTTAAGCTCGCGACCCGCACGATGCTAAAAAGGACGAGGTCGTAAATGTCGACAAAGTAGCCAAGCGCTCCGACGATTACGGGAGCGACGAGGACGCTTTTTAACTTACTCGAAGTGGAGTGGTGAACTACGGAACTAGAATTCATAACGGTTACCGCCTCTTTGTTTTCTACGGCTTAGGAGGAATGCAGGAAGAGAGAGCATCGCAGCGGTGATGCACGTGATTTCGCCCACGACTGCAAGAGTTCCGAAACTCACAAACGCCTGGTTTTCCGCGATCAGCAGCGACCCCCAACCTACGGTCGTTGTGAAACTGCAGAGCATGACGGCGCCGCCCGTATCGCGAATGACTTTCAGGATGCTTGCGTCGCCTTCTTCGCGGTAACGGGAAAAAATGTTTACTGCATAGTCGACACCGATCCCGAAAGTGATCGGGAGAGCGATGAAATTCAGGAAATTGATCTTGTACCAAGCGCCCAAAATGAATCCGCCCAGCCACAGCACCCCAAGCCCGAGAGCAAGGAGAACAGGTGCAAAAACCGAGAAACGTCGGAAGAGAATGATCACGAGAATGACGACCGCAAGAAACGCGAAAAGCGTAGCCTTAGGCCCATCAATCGAAATCGATTCGATCATGTCGCTTGAAATCGGTAAGGCTCCCGCCACGGGCGTTCCAGGAGAAATTTCATCCGCGATTCTCCGTAGGTCACGGATAAACGCAATCAAGTTGTCTCCATCCCAAGTGGCGCTCCCAATCGGAGGTTCAACGAGAACCAGTTTTCCAATCGTTCCGTTTCTCTCCGTGAATTTAGAAAGCACGAGGGCTGGCAAGTCCTTCTCAGAAATGGGACGGAAGGACTCTGCCGTTAAAAAATCATCTGCGAGTTTTCGTTCCTCAGCTGGCATTTTCGCGCGAAGTTTCGGCGGCAGGAGATCGCTGATTTGGCGGAGGATCGCGATTTTCTTCTCTTGGTCCTGGGGTATGAAGTCATCAAGTGTAGAGACGTTCGCGATGAGGGAGTTTGCGCCTTGTTGTGCTTTCAATTCCTTATATCGAGCTGCCATCTTCCGGGCGTCTTCACGCGTGTGGGGGAGAACGACCATCGGCGAGAGGTAACGCTGGAAAATCTCATCGACGTGTTTCGAAAGGTAGCCCGAGCCGGATTCCATTGATTTCTTATTTCGAAGCTTTGAGAGGTCAGTTTCGATGATGCTCTTCGAATAGCGAAATGCCATGAGCCCCGATAAAATTGAAAGGATCACTGTCGCGAATGCGATTCGTCTCGGAAAGCGAGCAACAAATCGTGCGATTCCTTCAGCGACGTAAGATTTTGGAGCAGCCCGATGCGGAGCAAGCGTCTTGATGCGTTCTAAAAAGGTCAGGAGCGCTGGTAAGACTGTGAATGCAGAAACCCAGCAGAGGACCATGCCGATTAAGCCGATAATTCCGAACTGCCGAAATCCGCGAAAACTCGTTAGGGCAAGCGAACCGTACGAAAGTCCTGCAGCAAGCGCTGCAGTCCAGGTCGCGGAAGCGGTATGGGTCACGGATATGTCGAGCGCTTTTTCGTGAGATAAAAGATTTCGTCTTTCTTCCAAGTAACGCGCAAGCAGGATGATCGGAAAGTTGATGCCGTTTCCAATGATGATGGAACCCAGGAAGGCCGAGTTTGCGTTCAGATATCCGACCGCGAAATAGGAAATTCCGAAGGTCCAAAGCGTGCCGGCAAAAAGCGCAACTAAGAGGGCCATTGAGGCTCGAACCGCCCGATAGAAAACGATCATCGCGATTGCGACTAGGATGGTGACGATGATGGTTGAAAGTTCAAGGTCTGCAACCAGAGCGGATTGTTCTTCGATGGTGTTTTGAACCCCGCCTGAATACTGAATCTGAAGATCCGGCGCATAGGATGAAGGGTTCAATTCGGCAATCACGTCGACAACCGCTTTTTTCAGTTTATTCACGTTCCCGACGCCTGAAGTTTTTCCAGGCATGTATACCAGCACGACACGCTTTTTACCGTCGGGAGTCGCGTAGTAACCTTCTGGAAAGCGGGAGTAGGCTGAAACCTTTCCCTCGTATTTATTCCGAATCGCCATCAGATCGAGAGTCGGTTCTTTATAATTTACGCCCGCGAATACAGTCAGCGGATTGTAGAGTACTTCTTCGTATTGAATCCGTTTTTGAATGTAATCGCGAATCCTCACTAGATCGGGGAGATCCAAATAGAGCGCGCGTCGTCTTTCGAAGAATCGAAGTTCGTTTGCGATATTGTATTCAACGGATGCGATCGTATCTTTTGGAACGCGTTCGAGTTTCTTCACGAAGTCGACGACGAAACGTTTTGAAGCCTCAACGTTTTCCGAAAACACGAGAACCGAGAGGTTATCGATCGATTCAAGGCGTGACGTGACCTCGTTCATGTCCAAAACCGCGCGAGCTTTGGAGGGCAAGAGTTCTTCGAGGTCAGTGCGCAGGTTCGTGTAGAGTTTTGCGGAGTAATAAATTCCGAAACCCGAGAGAACCAGCGAAACCAATAAGATTGGTGCTGTGAGTCTAAGCAGCCAGCGACTGTACGCGCTCATGAGTAGGAATTTACTAGCGCGAAAGGGTCGGAATAGCCACAAATCGAGGCTCGTTTTCGATCGGTTTTGGATCGAAAAATGAGGCATCTTTTTTAAGTCATGCAGCGCATTAGGCTCATGAATTGTTTGTTTTTCCTGGCCTTCTGCTTTTTACTAGATGGATCGTGTCTGGCATTCAAAACATTTTATCGTCAGCAGTCATGCTGGCAGGTGAGTTTACACTCTTCATTGGCGATACGTTTCGCACACTCCCGCGCATGTGGCGTCGTCGAGGTCTTTTCCTCCGTCAGTGCGAATCGATCGGTGTGAGTTCAAGCGGCATCATCGTGGTCGCAGCTTGTTTCATGGGCGGCGTTCTGGGTTACCAGCTCTACGTTTCGTTCCACCTTTTTAATGCTGAAGCACTCTTGGGTGGATCCGTCGGGGTCTCTCTCTTTCGAGAGCTCGGGCCCGTCATGACCGCGATTATGGTCACGGGACGCGCCGGCGCTGCGATGGCGGCTGAAATTGCGTCCATGAAAGTTTCCGAACAGGTCGACGCCCTCGAAGTGATGGCCGTCGATCCCATTGAATTTCTCGTCACTCCTCGCGTTCTCGCGGGTTTAGTGATGGTTCCTCTTCTTTCGCTCTTCTTCTGCGCGGTCGGCTCGATTGCGGCTTCAGGAGTGGCGTGCGGAATTATGGATCTGGATCCAGCGATTTACTGGAGCCAGTATTCCAAGGTGGTCGATAAAGTAGAGCTTCTTCATTGCATCGTGAAAGGATCGACCTTTGGGCTCGTTCTCACGTGGGTGGGTTGCTTCAACGGGTACCGCGCTTATGGCGGTGCGAGGGCAGTGGGTCTTGCGACTCGAAACACGGTCGTTGCGACCTGTCTCATGATCCTGCTTGCGGATTATATCCTGACCTCGTTCCTTCCATTCGGGTACATCAAGCTGACGGTGGCATCATGAATACGACGGACGTTTCTAAAGCAACTTTGTTTCGGGTAGGGATTTTTACGCTCCTCGGAGTCGCTCTCATCGGCGCACTCACGGTTTTCGTAAATGATCGCCCCTTTTGGTGGAAGAGCTGCCAACCGGTTTATATCAGCGTTGAAGACGCAACCGGCTTGAAAACAAAATCCCCGATCAAGAGCTTGGGAATTCAAGTGGGCTATCTGAAGTCGATCGAGCTCTCGGAAACCCATGTGAAGCTTGGAATCTGTTTAACTGCAGCAGTCGAGGTGACTCCTGAAACTCGCGCTTACATTCGAGGCGAAGGATTCCTGGGAGATAAGTTTGTTGAGTTGAAGCCGATGAAATACACCGGTGGCGAACGCTCCATCAATTCCGTCCGCACGACGCCATCGGAGCAGTCTCGCGTCGAATCCGTGCCGCATTCTTCTGACGACGTGAAAGCTGAAGACCAAAAGGCGCTCGAAAAGACATTAGAGACGAGTGAGGCGAGCCGCTCACGACCGCTTCCAGTCGAAGTCCATACGAAACGTGAATCAAAAAGCATTTTAGACTTCCTCTTTCCTTCTGCGAACGCAGAAGAGGCTGGAAAAGAAGTTCCTGTCGGTAAGCGAAATGGCGACATGGATAAGTTACTCGAGAGCGCTGATAAACTCATGGGGGAGTTGACTGAGCTCACGAAGAACTTGAAGGAAGGCCTGAATCCGAAAGAGCTGAAAGAGACCATCCAGGCTTTGAATAAAATGCTTCAGAACGCTTCAAAAACGCTCTCCCCTGAGGGCGGCTTAAACGGGACGGCTCGTAAAGCGCTGGAAAAGCTGGACGATGCGTTTGGACAGTTAAAAGAGCAGATGACCCGGATCAATCACGGCGAGGGCTCTCTCGGTAAGATCATCAATGATCCAGTCTATGCAGAAGAGTTATTGAAGGCTGCAAAGTCGATCAATAAGCTCCTCGATAAAACCGTCGATGTTCGCTTTCGTGTGAACTTGGGCGCAGAACAAATTCCAATCTACAATGGATCACGCGGATTCTTCCAGCTCGCGATCTGGCCCCGAAAAGACCGTTATTACTTAGTCGGTATTTCGATCGATCCTCGTGGGCGACGAAACTTCGTAACGACGAATACGACGGGCGGTGGCTCGACCACGCAGACTCAGCAGGAAACTCTGGAAGAAACCGGCATCATTCTTACCGGTATGCTCGGTAAGGTGTTCTTCAATCGCTTGAATTTGGCAGCGGGTGCCCTTCACGGCGATGGCGCAGTTTCGACGGGATTATTCTTGGGACCTAAAGGTCGTGAGGAACAATTCGAGTTGAAAGCAGACTTTTTCACCCGCGGGAAAAGCCAGTCCCTTAATCAACGTCTGACCGTAACAGCGTTTCCATTCATGGGAATTGATGGAATGGGTGGAGCGTACATCAAGGGTGGGATCGAAACCTTCCGTAAACAAAACGGGCATACGCCTTGGATGTTCGGAGCCGGGATCGCCTTCGACGACGAAGACATCAAGCTTCTCTTTGCTTTTAAATAAGGCTTTTAAATAAGCGGGCATGAAGAAAAAAAAATTCAATAAAGGGCTACCGAGTTTATCTCTCGGTGGCCTTTTTCTTTTTTCGCTGAGTCTGGCCGCGGACTCCAAAGTGCGATGGACGGCCGAGAGGCTCGTCGATACTCCGCTCTTCAATGCTTCTAGGGTTGAGAAAGTGAAACGCTCAGTCGCTTGTGAGGATCTGCAGGCGAAACTCTCCTTCGGCAATTTTCTCGGCGCGCCTTATGTGGTGGGCGGACTTCAAGAGCTCTGGAAACCCTGGTCCGAGTCGGATCGGAAAGCAGTAGAAGGCTGTGACCACTTTCCCTGCGATGTGAAGCTCGATTCAAAGGAAGTCGCGACCCTTACGAAACTTTCTGTAGAAAAACGCTTAGACGGTTTTTTCGAGGCTGTTGGAGCGCGCGTGAAAGATTACGAAGCAAAAAATACTCGGCGCGAATACGAGTTTCCGGGCGCGCCGGTTGAGCCATGGAAACAGCTGAAAACTCTCACAAAAGGCCCTAGTTTTCCGAAGACTTTGGAAAAGGAACCGAAGAAATTATTCGCGCGCTACCATCGCTTCACCGATGAGTCTTATCGCCCCATTCGCCAGGTTCTCGATGTCAGACAGAAGACCGAGAAGTCAGGATCTGAGACACGCATTTCTTGGTTCGTTCGCGATGTTTACACGGCTCACTACTTCGATGGCTGGGGGGAGTGGATCGAGGTGGTCTGCGATTCGAAGAAAGACGAGCTTGAGATTTCCCAACGCATGCTGATTGAGTTTGATCTGTATAAAAAGCAGGACGTGCTTTCCCGAATCAGTCGGGGCGCAATGACGAAGAATCTCGAAGAACAAACAGGAATTTATTTGAGGATCGAACGAGATCGGCTCTTAGAAACGGGCGGACTTCCAACTACCGCTCCGACTCCGCGTCCCCGCTTATAAAAAAAGCCCGGACCTCATCGTGAGGCCCGGGCAGTTTGTGCTGCGTCCGCGAGTAAACTCAAGCGGCTACAACACCCCCCTGACACTAGTGGAAGTGCGATCAATAATTAAAAAATGGAATGAGCCCCTCTGGCTGATTTTCAACGCGTATACCCTCTGCATGAATACCGTGATTGAATGATCGGCTTGTGAACTTGAACTTCTAACTGGTTCTAACTGAGCGCGTTATATTGGGTTTCGGGCGTTTGGGCAAGTGGGGTAGACCCAAAATGATGAATAATTATATCTGAATAATTACGTATATTTACATAGATAAAAGGCCCACCCTGAAAGGTGATCTGGCCCCCAAAAAGGGGACAGGTTTAAAAGGCCCGGGCTGAAGAACTCAAATGCCTCCGATAACTTATCGGGGGCATTTTCTTTAATCCCCATTGCGGTCGTTCATTATTGTAATAATCGATCTCACGCGTCACTTCAGACTCTAAATGACTGAAGTTGGAGTATCGGCCCAACTCTAGATGATCTTTCAAGTGCCCGAAAAAGCTCTCTACTGGAGCATTGTCGAGACAATTTCCTTTTCGTGACATCGACTGAGTAACGCCGTTCTCTTTCAGTTTCATTCTGAAGCCAATGTGTGTGAAGTGGTACCCCTGATCTGAATGAACGAGTAGTCGACCACGTTTACGCTTCGTCAGCTTTACGAGGGCTTTATCGAGTGCGCGGTTTACAAAATCAACATTTGTAGTCTTTGAGAGTTCGGCTGATATGATCTCTTTTGTTGCCAGATCCTTAAACACGCTTAAGTAAGCCTTGCGTCCGTCGCCATAGGGCAATTCCGTAATATCTGTGACGTAGACTTCGTCGGGCTGAGTGCGTGTGAATTCTTGGTTCAGCCGATTAGGAAAACTTCGATGCTCATGCTGCTTCAGCATGAGTTTCCGATAACGATTTTTTCTGCGGATCTTTGTGATCAATCCAAACTTAATTTTAATACGTGCAATCTTTTTACGACTTAAAATCCGTCCGAATCGGCTCTGAAGCAGCATTTTTAGCTGTCTAATCCCGATCCGCTCCTTCTTCTCTATGAAAAGCTTCCGAATAAGTTCAAAATCGTGTGTGTCGGAATCTATTTGATCCGATTGTTTCCATTTATAGTAACCGCTTCGGTGCACCTTAAAGTGATGACAAAGCTGTGTTTTATTCCTGGCCCTATCCAACGAACTGAAAACACACTGTCTCAATTCCTTTTGGGTAAGGCCTTCATCTTTTTTATTTGTTTAATCAACTCCGCTTGAACAGCAATAATATCTTCTAGCT
>CAYOJT010000130.1:0-8523 GCA_964404365.1 uncultured Bacteriovoracaceae bacterium | reverse complement strand
GCATTTTGGTCCTCAGAGTATCGAGATCATTCCGATTGAAGAGCGTCAGAGAGCGATGCGGAAAATCGTGTTGTCCGTTGGCCCCGACCGAGCGCGGAATGAAAAAGCAGTCTATTCGGATCTGACTTTTCTCACTTTAGGATTCATCGCAGAAGAAGTTTTGAGTCTTCCCTTTGATCAGGCCGTGAAATCGCACCTTTGGGCCGACATGGATTTGCCTTCGGGCGAAGGAGGTCTGCACTACAATCGCGTAAAGCGAGCAGCTTCCATGACCCGAAATGACAAATACGCCGCCACCGAAGCCTGTCCGTGGCGAAAAACGGTACTTCAGGGACAAGTGCATGATGATAACTGCTACACGATGGGTGGTTTCTCGGGGCACGCCGGGGTATTTGGCCGCGCGCGCGATTTATTGAATTTTGGAAATCACTTACTCGATGGATTTATTACACCATCGGTTCTTAGGCAGATGTGGACGCGGGTTTTAGTCCCTTCAAATTGTGATCGGACTCCCGGTTGGGATACCCCAAGCGGTGATGCTCCTGCGTTTGGGAATTATTTTTCTAAACAATCGGTGGGTCATTTGGGGTTTACCGGGACTTCCTTTTGGATCGATCCCGAAAGAGGTTGGGTGATCACTCTGCTGACGAATCGGGTGCATCCAAGCCGTGATAATATTCTGATCCGTGCCTTTCGAAATCGTTTTCACAATGCCCTGGCTGAAGACCTCGGCCTCACTTAGGACGACTTTTGCATTGCGCTGAAATCCATTATTCGCGAGAATGTGAGAGCGCATAGGAATGGGCACTGAGGCATGAAGCTTCCAACACTTGAAGAACTAAAACACGTCCACATCATCGCTATCGGCGGAACGCTGATGGGTGCTTTCGCAGCTTTCTTAAAGCGTCGCGGAATTGAGGTCACAGGGAGTGACGGGCCGATTTACCCGCCGATGAGTGATGTGCTCGCTCGAGCAGGGGTGAAGCCCTTCACGGGCTATAGCGCGGATAACCTGAGAAATTTCAAACGTCGCCCAGATCTAGTCATCATCGGTAACGCGATTTCAGCAAACAACGTCGAGGCTCGCGAGGCGCTTGATCAGGGATATGTTTACACCTCACTTCCCGAGGCGATGGAAAAAATCCTCCTTCCTCAAACTCGAAATATTGTAGTCGCGGGAACCCATGGTAAGACTACGACCTCGAGTATTTTGGCCTTCGTCCTTCACCATTCGGGGAAAAAACCGAACTACTTCATCGGTGGAGTGTCGACCGATCTTCCGGATAGCTTTCACATTGAAGAAACATCGGCGAACCATCCTTTTGTTCTGGAGGGGGATGAGTACGACACCGCTTTTTGGGATAAGGTTCCAAAATTCAATCACTACCTCCCGAATGATACGATCCTGACTTCAATTGAGTATGATCATGCGGATATCTATCCGGATATGGCTGCAGTCGTGAAAGCCTTTTCAGGCTTACTCGCTCGAGCTCGTCCAAACGGGCGACTCATCGCTTGTGTCGATTACCCTTCAGTGAGTGCGCTCTTGAAAGAAGCGAAGGTTCCGGTCATCACCTATGGCTCTGAGTCGAGCAATGGTCGCTTCAAACCCGGAAAAATTGAAACGCGTGGCGATCACACCCATTTTGAGGTTTTGGATCAAGGTCGAAAGGTTGCGGAGCTTGCGATCCGACTGCCAGGTCATCATAACGTTTTGAATGCGATCGCTGTCTGGATCGAGTGCCGGGAGCTGGGTTTACAGGATTTTGAAATTGCAAAGGGTCTTCGCGCGTTCCAGGGCGTGAAAAGACGCCAAGAAGTTCGAGGAGAACCGCGCGGGATTACGGTGATCGATGATTTTGCTCACCATCCAACGGCTGTTCGAGAAACTCTTCGCGCGCTTCGATTGAAGTACCCTGGGCGAAGACTAATCGCTGTTTTTGAGCCACGCTCTGCGACCTCGCGCCGTAAGGTGTTCCAAAAAGAGTATGCGGACGCCTTCTTATCCTGTGATGTGAGTCGTATCGCCATGCCCTTTGACCAAAGTAAAATCGCCGCAGCCGATCAGTTCTCGAGCGACCAGCTCGTTTCAGATATTCGTTTAAAGGGCGGGGACTCGGGACTCTTCGGGGCAGTCGAAGAAGGGGTCCAGACCGTTGCAGGACTCGCTAAAACGGGCGATGTCATCGCCGTCCTGTCCAATGGGGGCTTCGGGGGCTTCATTCCTAAATTGATAGAGACCCTTCAGAAATAGCCTTAGATTCCGATAAGATAGCCAGGAGTTTAGGGCCGTTTTTCGTCACTTTTTTGGCGGAAAAAACTCTAAACTCGATCAAAGTTCTCCCGGTTTCTGCCGATAAGCCCCCTAGAAGAACGTATGTCGGAAGTCCTAAAAAAGTTTGGCAAATACTTTCTGCTCGATCTGATCGCTCAAGGCGGCATGGCCGAGATCTATCGTGCCCGTCTTGCAGCTCAAGACGGCGGCGGTCGTCTCGTTGTTGTGAAGCGGATCCAAGCGGGCTTCGGCGCAAACAGCGAATTTCTTCAAATGTTCAAATCCGAGATCAAAGTCACGATGGGCTTCAATCACGCCAACATCGCGCAGCTCTACGACTTTGGTGAAGAACAAAAACAGCCTTACATCACGATGGAGCTCATTGACGGGAAAAACGTCCGTCAGCTTCTGAACCGTTTCAAAGAACTCAACCAGTCCTTCCCGATTGAGCTTGCGGCGTACGTGATCGAACAAGCGGCTCAAGGCTTGTACTACGCCCACAGCTTTCGCGATAAAATTTCTGGTCAGCCTTTAAACATCGTTCACCGCGATATCAGTCCACAAAACATCCTGGTTTCGTACGAGGGTGGCGTCAAGATCATCGACTTCGGTATTGCTAAAGCGACGACCAACAGCGAGCACACTCGTGCTGGCGTGATCAAAGGGAAGCCAAGCTACCTTGCGCCTGAGCAGATTTCAGGCGACGCGATGGACGGTCGAACGGACCTCTTCGCTCTCGGAGCAGTTTTTTGGGAGCTTCTGATCGGGAAAAAACTTTTCCAAGGCGATAACGATCTCGCAGTTTTGAAAATGATTGAGAGTTGCACGACGACAGTCCGGGCACCTTCTGAGCTCAATAAGAACGTTCCAAAAGAGCTTGATGCGATCGTGATGAAGCTCTTGAAAAAGAACCCAGCCGAACGCTTTCAGACTGGTGAAGAACTCTCACGAGCGCTTCGTCGCTTCCTGATGCAGTACTCGCCTGATTTCACGCCGAATGATCTCGCACTGACGGCAAAAGAGCTCTTTAACAAAGAAATCGTCGAAGACCGTAAAAAGCTTCAGCGCCTGAACGACCGTGTTGAACAGCTTCTGCTGACTCAGGTCCAAAGTCACACGACGGAAGAAGAGACCGGCGTTCGAAAGGAAGAAACAACTACCTTCGTTTCGAAACAGTCGAAAAAAATCGTTGAGATCGAGGTGAAAGCCGAAGATCTTGCGACGCAGTTACGTGTGGAAAAGCCGCGTGAACGTACAAAAACAGGCCTCACTCGTAACACTTCCCAACAGAGCGGTTTTTACAACGCGCAAGCGAATGGCACCCGAGCATCCTCCTATACGCATCCGAGTATGCGTCAGGGTTCTCAAAATGCCGTTGAACAAGATTCGGGTAACTCAAAATGGATAGCCCTGGTTGCTAGCCTGGCTCTCCTCTTTGGTGGAGCTTGGTTTGGCCCTCAATACGGTTACGAGGTGCCAGTTCTTTCGAAGATCATCGGAGCTCCAATCCCTTCACGGGGTTTGGGTTCTGTAGATGCTCCGATTGTGGCGCCTGTTCAGCCGCCAATCGAGGACCAAAATACGAAGCAAGTCGATTTCGCGTCGCCTCGAGCTGATGTGCAGAAAGCGAAACTCAAACTGAATATTTTCCCTGCGGGTAAGTTCGGCAGTGTTTCGGTTTCCGGTCAAAAGCTTGATCCTGCAAATACAGAAACTACTGTTGATACGGACTCGCTCATTGTGGTTTCGATTAATCGTCCGGGTTTTCAGCCATTTAATAGCGAATTTACGATTGATTCGAGATCCCTGGGTCCGAACGGGGAATACGTCAAAGAGATTAACTTGGAGCCTGAGATCGATCGTTCGCCCGCTCAAGCGGTATGTACGGGCGAGTGTGGCTCTGTGACGGTGAGAAGTATTCCAAGTGCTGAAGTTTCAATTTTCGTGAACGGTAAACTTTTCAAAAAGGGTTATTCCCCAATCGAACGACTCCAGGTTCCAGTCGGGACAGCGTCGATTCGTTTCGTAAATCAGGCTCTTGATCTCGAAGATAAAAAAGAAGTCATCATTGAAAAGAGTCAGCCTAAGATTGTGAATAGCGATCTTAAGCCTCGTAAGCACTAAGCTGCTCCCTCCGCTCTATCCAATTCATTAATAATCCAAATATTTATTCCTGCTAGACGCTCACTCAAATGATCCCATCCATGGGACCCGTTCGCTTAAACGCAGGAATAAATATTTGGATTATTAATGAATTGGATAAAACGGAGGATTACTCTTCGAATTTATAGCCCACACCATAAATTGAGATGATGTGTTTGGTCATGGCTGGGATCTTTTTACGAAGAGCTCGGATGTGAACATCGATGGTGCGATCGTTTGTTTTGGTTGCGGTGTCTTTCCAGACTTCGTTCAAGATGGCATCGCGGGAAACGATGTTTCCTGCCTGAGAAGCCAAATACTTTAAAATATCGAATTCAGTGAGTGTGAGAGGAACCTTCTTACCCGCAAAGGTTACGTCACGCGTGTTGGGGTCGATTCGAAGATCACCCACTTCAATGGGGAGCGTATCAACCGTCGCGCTTTTTCTGAGTCGTGCGATGATACGTGCTTGTAGCTCTTTGAAGTCGAAAGGTTTTGGAAGATAGTCGTCTGCGCCCGCAGCTAAGCCCTTCGTGATGTCGGCTTGGGTGTTACGAACGGAGAACAAGATGAGCGGCACGCGCTTGGTCTTGTCGTCTTGTTTCATGAGTGAACAAGCATCCAGGCCCGAAAGAATCGGAAGGAGAACATCCATCAGAATGAGATCAGGTTGTTTGTTTCTCGCAAAATCGATCCCGATCACCGCATTTTCTGCGGAGATAATCTCATGCTCTTTCGAAAGCATGGTCTCCAGAAACTTTCGGGTTTCTGCGTGGTCTTCGATGATGAGGATTCTACTTTTCTTTGTGTTCACTCTGTAAAGAAAGTCTAACACAGTTTACTTAACATTTTGAATGGGCAGAAAATTCGGAAATGGAGTCAAAAATTTGACGATCGGAATCAGCTACGGTTTATCGACTTGGAGATGAAGTGAGGCGCGTACTAAGCCGCGCGTTTGAAATTTGCGGTAACAAATTCTTCCGTGATTTCTTCTTCGAACTCGGTCCACGAAGGGTGCGCTTCACAGAAGACCTTCACGAGCTGATCGTCGAACTGACGGCCAGCGAATTGTTGTAATTCTTTGTATGCGATTTCCGGCGTAAGACCCTTCCGATAGGGACGCGAGGTTGTCATCGCATCGTAAGTATCGACAATCAAAATGAGTCGCGCGACGAGTGGAATATTTTCTCCGACTAAATTATCAGGATAACCCTTACCGTCCTGGCGCTCATGATGGTGACGAATACCGGGTAGCAGGGCGCGGAAAAATGGAATCGTGGAAAGTGGCTGAAGGATTTCCGCGCTCTTCACGGGATGGATGCGGATGATGGCTTGTTCTTCAGTCGTGAGGCGGCCTGGCTTCAAAAGGACGGAATCCGGGACTGCGATTTTTCCGAGGTCATGAAAAACGCTCGAATACTCTACAACCTTTTGTTCGTATTCGTTGAGGCCTGCAGATTGTGCAAGAAGGCGAGCGTTACGCGCAACACGACGACAGTGTCCGTAGGTGTACGGATCCCGCTCTTTTAGCGCTTGAAGGAGACTCATTGTCGCCTTCTCAGCCCAGTCTGGAATATCATCCCAAGCCATTCATAAACTCTTCGGAAATCGGATTTGGGTCCTAAAGGAAAAGTGAACTTTTTGCCTAAGGTTTTTCGTCAAAAAGCCGTCAATCACGGGAAAAGTGCCGAAAAACGGCTCATGGGAGGGTAGAGGAGGCAAACTCTGCCGGTTTAGCGATACCCTGTGTCGTCCGATATACAGACGTATGGGTACGGACGCCCTCTACGCATGGAAGCACCTCAAACGAGCCCTTAGGATGGGTTGGGTCGTGCTTTGCCTTATTTCTGCGAATGCGTTCGCGGGTGCCGGTCCTGCAACCGACGACGTCATCCTCGGATCACGTTGGGTTTCGGCCCGAGGCGCAGCACTGGGTGGCGCTTACCTCGGACAGGTCGAAGATGTTGGTGAATCGCTCTTTTACAACCCCGCCGGTCTAGCCAAGCGTGACGGCTTGAAGGGAGAGCCATTCAACATGATTGGTGGAATGAACATGGACCTCGTCAAGCAGGTCGATCCCGCCATGACAAAATTTACTTCGCTCTCGAGCTACGGCTCA
Source organism: uncultured Bacteriovoracaceae bacterium (assembly GCA_964404365.1). Taxonomy (GTDB): domain Bacteria; phylum Bdellovibrionota; class UBA1018; order UBA1018; family UBA1018; genus JACMQW01. The sequence continues at coordinate 1,987 of CAYOJT010000130.1, read as the reverse complement.
GATCGGCTTCAGAAATTCCCTGGAACAGATCCGATGATCCAAGGCGGCTTTATGACCGCATTCGGTTACGGCGGATTTGGATTCGGTTTGGTTTCGCAGGCGAAACTCATCGCATCGTTCGACGGAACAAATTATCGATATCGCAGTAAGTACCAGCTCATTCCAGCAGCTGGATTTGGATGGCGCTTAGCAAGCGGCGTTCTTCGTATGGGTTACAGCCTTCAATGGGTGAACCAATCCTCGGGCGACGTCACGGTTCTCCCTAGCTCACCGAATGTCGGATACAACCAGGGATTGGGCCAAGGGGCAGGCATCTCTCATACTTTGGGAATGACCCTAACGCTTCCTTATACAAATCAGCCGATGATTAGCGTCGTGGGGCGGAACATCGGGGGCCTTCGCATGAATAATGATGGAATCGTAAAGTTCGGCGTGAATCCCGTGGGACGACCTACGAAGGAAGATATGTCAGTTGATACGGGCTTAAACTGGATGACAAAGCTCGGTGGAAAATGGTCGACGACTTGGTCACTTGCGTACCGAGACCTGTTCAATGTGGCAGGTATATCACCGGTGGCACATGCGTCAGCGGGGTTTGAGTTATCCGCGGGCGATCGAGTGTTTGTTCGTCTGGGCTTTGCGTCAGCCTATCCGGCTGTCGGTTTTGGACTCAAAGCGAAAAACGCATCCTTAGATTTTGCAGTCTATGGTGAAGAGTTAGGCGGCGGACTCCGATCAGAGAGTACAAGCAATGTGATGTTCAACTTTAAACTCAGGTTCTAACGAGAGAGATGATCGAATGCTGACACAGCAAAAAAACGAGTCCGAATTAGGCATTCAAATTTTGGCTGCCGACTCTGCGACCGAATCGAACTGGATCTCGGCGCTCACCGCTTGTCTGAGCGCATTTCAAGGCTCCATTCGTTTCATTTCCTCAAGCGATCAAGATTCGGGCGAACTCATTCTCGTGGATCGTCGCACTCCAAATTTAACTGAGCGCCTGAAAGCGCTCGATCGTAACGGCCGCTCGGTCTTTTTGATCGTGGATGAATACGACAAGTCTTGGGACTGGGATGATGAGAGCGCGACCTTGATCGACGATATTCTCGTGCATCCGTTTCGCCGAATCGAAGTCGAAAGTAAAATCCGTTTTCATCACCACCTCCGGATGTGGAATGAGGTTCACGAGCTGAATCATTCGTTTTCACAGACCCTTCAGTCGATGGATGATGATGTCAAGCTCGCCGAGCGACTTCAAAAAGCAAAAGTCCCTGCGCGTTTCCCAAACGTTAAAAACCTCCAAGTGCGTTCTCGCTACTTGGCGGGGATGAAGAGCGGGGGGGATCATTTCGATCTTGCGGAGTCCAAAGACGGAAACCGTCTTTCGATCTTGCTCTCTGATTCTTCGAGTTACGGCTTATCCAGCGCGCTTTTATCGGCGCTCATGAGAACAACGGTTCGCCTTTCGCAAGATGAACTTCGATCCAGTGTAGAGACGGTGCGCCTGATTCATGAGGAACTAGCCCTCACGCTCAAAGAAAAGGATTCGCTCTCTCTCTTCTACGGAATTCTGTCGCGGAAGGACTATCGACTTCGCTATGCGCACCTAGGAACTTCGGGGTTCTTTGTTGCACGTAAGGGAAAGGGTTTTCAAAAGATCGAAGCCCAGTCTCAGGCGATTCGTTCCACGGGGTTTGATCCTAAATCTCTCCATGAGGGGCTCTGGGTGGTTGAACCGGAAGACCGCATTATCGTATTGAGTGACGGTTACGGTGAAGCCTGTGGTGGTTGGGACGAGACATTGAAAATATTAGATCGGTTCCGCACGCGCGACCTTACGGAGCTATTGAATGAGCTGACCTTTGAGGTGAAGCGGAAGTTAAAAGAGGAAGACGGGGAGACAGAGATGCCGGCACAAGATTGTACGGCGCTTGTTTTCGATGTCGACTCGAAGATCCTGAGACTCACCTAAACAAGCGTAAGCAGG
>CAYOJT010000129.1:5299-8557 GCA_964404365.1 uncultured Bacteriovoracaceae bacterium | reverse complement strand
CGGACGGAACTTCTCCCGCGCCGGCGCTTTCCACTTCGATAAAGACGGAAGCCTCATCAACGCCGACGGTTACCGCGTGCAAGGTTTCAAAGCCGACGCCAACGGTAAAATCACTTCGAAAATGGGAAATATCGCGGTTGAGCGTACAGTGATCGACGCTAAGCCTGCGAAGAACCTCAAGCTCTTTATGAACTTGGATCTTCGTGCTGATCCGAAACTCAAGTTCGATCCGAAAAATCCGGATAAAACTTCGCACTTCGCAACGGGTGCTACCGTTTACGACGGAGCAGGTACGCCTCGCGTTTGTACTCTCTACTTCAATAAAGTGGATGAAGGTAAATGGGAATATCGCGTCATGTCGCCTGGTGAAGAAGTTCCAGGCGGGAAAAAAGGCGAAATGGTCGAGCAAGCAAAAGGTTCGCTTGAGTTCGATACCGACGGTAAACTCAATCAACACAAGATGGACAAGTCTGCGTTCAACTTCGTGGGTTCTACCTTGAAAGACCAAGAGATCAATATCGACTTCGGTCAAGGTAAGAAAGACGGCGGAGATGGTCTCGCGATCACTCAGTACGGTACAAACTCAGAAGCCTACAAAACCGTGCAAGATGGTTACACGGCCGGAACGATCGCAGGCCTTTCCTTTAACGACGACGGAGTTCTTTCCGCTGTTTACACCAACGGGGAATCGGTCAACATCGCGCAGGTCGCGATCGCGAAGTTCGAAAACCCTGAAGGGATGTTCAAAGCAGGGAAGAACTTGTTCCGTGAGAGCCGTAACTCGGGTCAGCCGACGATCGGTGCTCCGCAGTCCGGTGGACGCGGACAGATCATGGCGAAAACGCTCGAAGGTTCGACAACTGACCTTGCGAACGAGTTCATCAACCTGATGACCGCTCAACGAAACTTCCAAGCGAACTCGAAGGTCATCTCGGTGGCCGACGATATGATGCAAGAAGTTCTCAATCTCCGTAGGAACTAATGAATAACGGGTAAATCCCGTCATTTAATTGTCCCTGATTTGAAGTAATTCATCACCCGATTCAATTGCCTCGGGGTTACGTCAGCCTCTTGACGTGTACCCCGAGGTAATTTCTCACCTCTCTTACTTTCCCGTCTTGTCGTGGCCCAATTGGTCATGTCAAACTAAGCAGGAGACCAAGGAGGGTCGAATTGACATGAGTGATGCCGAAAAACAGGCAGCGCCCGCAGCAGCGGCCGAGCCAACTTCTTCCGGAGGAGGAAGCAAGCTCGTTGTCATTCTTACTCTCGTCAACCTTCTCGTCTCCGTCGGTGTTGGTGCTGTACTTTTCATCTCCCACAAAAAAGATAAACAAGCTGCAGCTGTAACGGACATTCAGCCCGGTGAAGAACCAAAAGCCGAAGAACACGGCGGCGGCCACGGTGGTGGCGGCGAGCACGGTGGTGGTCACGGCGGCGGTGAGCATGGTGGTGGTGCTAAAGAAAAGCCAAAAGGCGAAGCACGAATGGTGAACCTCGATCAATTCACCGTGAATCTTTCTACTCCCGGGGCATCCCAACAGAAATTCGTGCGCGTAAATATTTCAATCGAAGTGGCAACTGAAGAAGCTGAATCCGAAATTCAAGGAAAGATGCCACAAGTTCGCAACTCAATCATCGATCTTTTTAATGGAAAGAGACCGACTGATTTGCAGAGTGCTGAGCAAAGAGATTTTCTGAAAGAAGAGATCAAGAATGCTCTCAATTCTTTCATGTCGACCGGTAAGGTGAAGGGCGTGTATTTCACGAACTTTGCGGTTACAGGCTGACAAGGTGTAGGTCAGTTAATGTTCGTAGCAGTAATTTTCGTAAATGAGCCAAGGACGGCGAGATTATGAATCAAGTATTAAGCCAATCAGAAGTTGATGCCCTCCTGACCGCGGTAGCGGAAGGGAAAGTGGAAACCCAACCCCCAGAAGGGGCCGAAGGCGGAGTCCTCGGTCAAGAGGGTTGGAATGGCGGCATCCCCGAATCTGAAATCACGCCTTATGATTTAACGAACCAAGATCGCGTTATTCGCGGTCGTATGCCTACGCTCGATATCATTTACGAGCGATTTATCCGTCTCTACCGAATTTCGCTATCGAACGCTCTTCGTAAGTTCGCTTCGATCTCGATCATTTCGACGGATCTTCTTAAATTCGGTGAGTTCGTAAACACGCTCCCGATTCCATCCTGTATGTGCATCATGCGCTTCGAGTCGCTGAAGGGCCCAGCTCTTCTCGTGTTTGAGTCGAAGCTCGCATATGCGCTCGTGGACTCTTTTTTCGGCGGAACGGACCGTCCGTTCACGAAGATCGAAGGGAAAGAATTCACGCGCATCGAACTTTCCATCATGCAAAAGGTGATGGACCTTGCGATGCGTGATCTCGAGGAAGCCTGGGCACCCGTTCACGAAACGAAGATTTCTTTCGTTCGTAGCGAAGTGAACCCACAGTTCGTCGGTGTGGTTCCTCCCTCTGACGTCGTCATTTCTACCACTTTCGAAGTGGAACTCGAAAACGCGACCGGAACGATCGCGCTTGTTATCCCTTATTCGACACTTGAACCGATCAAAGGGAAATTGAACGCATCCTTCCAGACGGAAGGCGATAAGTCCGACCGCGAGTGGATCATCAAAATGACCGATCACGTGAAGGCTGCGCAGGCAAATATTCGAGTGAATCTCGGTACGGCTAACATCACGGTTGGCGACCTGGTGAACCTGAATGTCGGGGATGTCATCCCACTTTCACAAGACGCAGATGGTGAGCTCGAGGTCATGATCGAGAATGTTCCAAAATTTAAGTGTTTCTTCGGAGCGTCTCGTGGGAATCGCGCGATTCAGATTACACGGGAAATCGATGAGTGATCAGCTCATCTCAACGGTGAATAAATTTGGTTGTAACAATTAAGGAGTGAATATGACGGAAACAGCACAAGCAACGAATAATCCAAACCCAACACTGGGTGCGGCACCAGGAGTACCAGCTGCGGGAGCTCAGCGCTCTCCTCAGCCCCCTGTCCAATCCTTGGATTTCATCCTCGATGTGCCTCTGAAAGTCACCGTCGAGCTTGGACGTACGCGAATGGCGATTCGTGAGATTCTTCAGCTTGCCCAAGGGTCGGTTGTCGAGCTGACGAAGTTCGCAGGGGAGCCGCTTGAAATTATGGTCAACGAAAAACTCATCGCGCGCGGCGAAGTTGTTGTTGTGAACGAAAAGTTTGGAATTCGTCTGACGGACATCATCTCGCCGG
>CAYOJT010000129.1:0-5289 GCA_964404365.1 uncultured Bacteriovoracaceae bacterium | reverse complement strand
TATCGAACAACTGAAATAATGACTCGCTCTCTCGCGTTGATGGATCGCTGATCCTCGACGCGAATGAAAGAGTTACTTCGCGGCCAGGATGGCCAATGCGAAAGGGAAGCAAGGAATGCGTAAACTTCAAAGTCGTTTCAATCTAATTCTGGCAGCACTCGTAGCCGTGGTGGGCGTAAACAATGCTCATGCGGCCCTGAACCTGACGAAGGTTCAAGTGATTGATCCAAACTCCATCGATCTGATCTTTGATGGAAAGATTCAGCCAGGTCAAATTCGCACGGAATTCGTCCGCGACAATATCCAACTCACTCTGGAAGATGTAGCGGTTTATCCGGCCAAAGTCTCGATGCTCTCGGGCGGCGAAATGACAAAGATCTTCGCGTACCAATATTCCCCAAAGACCGTACGAGCTCGCTTCACTGTGAAGGGCGATGCGCTTACTTATTCGAAGCGTCTCCAGGTTCGCGCAAACGGGAAGATCATTAGCCTTCGTGTTGGTGCCCCTTCGAAAAAGGACGCTGTAACCGTCAGCCAGGCCGCGCCGGTTCGTCAGGCGCCGGCGATTGAGTCTTCTGCTCAAGCCGCTGCCGTGAGCGTTCCGACGACTGCTTCAAAGGATCTGCTCGAGCGCGTCACCGCTGCTCAAAAAGAAGAATCTTCGGAAAAGAATGCCGAAAAAGCGGAAATCGCGAAGTCTGATAAGCAGGAGAGTGCGAAGGCAGAATCGAAGCCGCTTGGAATCGGTCGTAAGGAAGCGGCATCCAAGAAGCCTCTCGCAGGCGGCGCTTCTCTTCCGACACCGTTTCGTTCAATTGGTGTGATGCTCTTTATCCTTGGACTCCTCGGGATCTTCGCTCTTTTCATGAAAAAGGCTAAGAACGGACAGGCGAATAAACTCAGCTCCTTCCTCGGAAAATTTTCTGGTCAGAATGGTGCGAAAAACTTGATCCAAGTCGTGGGAAGTCACTCGCTTGGACCTAAGAAGAGCATCATGATGGTGAAAATCCAGGATCGCACTCTGGTTTTGGGCCTCACGGAGGATTCGGTTAACCTCATCACCGAGCTTCGATCGGGTGAGATGGATGGCGACGAATCGATCGATGTGGGTGATTTTGCTTCGAGTTTAAAAAAGTTCGAAAACGATTCACTCCCGAAAGGTCCTAGCGTTCAGTTAAAGCCGAACTCAAAACTCGGCGACCTCGCAGCTGCAGCAATGGGCCTGGGTTCAAAAAAGGCAGCTACCGAGCAGCCTGCCCCCCAAAGCCGTCCCGCTCAGCCGAGTGGCGCCTATGCGCTCCCTGCTGGACCAAGCGCTACGGTGAGTTTGGGCGCAACAAAACTTGCAGCACAAAACGCTTACTCTCAATCGACTCCTCGTGCAGCCGCTCCTCAGGCTTCATCGCAAGGAACAGGGCGCGCTGATGTCCGCGCTCAGATTAAGAATCGCATTGAGGGTATGAAACAGCTATGAAGGGATTCTCTAGGCTCCTCACCTTAGTTTGCTTCCTGAGCGCGGTACTGATTGTATCCTCCGCTCTTGCGGACTCAGCCGGTGGGCCAGCGTATGTTCCAGGTACCTCTGGAATTTCCCTTCCGTCACTTTCACTCTCGTTTCCAAATTCCGATAAACCTCAAGATCTCGTAGGCGTTCTACGCATTGTCATGCTCCTTACGGTGCTGACATTGGCGCCTGCGATCTTGATCATGATGACGTCCTTCACTCGGATCGTTGTTGTGCTCTCGTTTCTCAGGCAGGCTCTGGGTACTCAGCAGATGCCACCCAACCAGTTGATCGTCGGCCTTTCGCTTTTTCTTTCGTTTTTCACTATGGCGCCAACCTGGAAGAACATCTCAGAAAATGCGCTCCAACCTTACATGGCCGAAACGATCGATCAGAAGACTGCTTTTGATCGCGCCGAAAAGCCGATCCGTGAATTCATGTTTAATCAGACGCGTGAAAAAGATTTAGAACTCTTCCTTTCGCTTTCAAAAGAAGTGAAGCCTCAAAACCGCGAAGAAGTTCCAACTTACGTTTTAATCCCGTCATTTGTGATCAGCGAGTTGAAAACTGCGTTTCAAATTGGGTTTATGATTTACTTGCCGTTTCTCGTGATCGACATGGTGGTCGCAAGCGTTCTCATGGCTATGGGGATGATGATGCTCCCACCCGCCGCAATCGCGCTCCCGTTTAAGCTCCTTCTATTTGTCCTTGTCGATGGATGGGAACTTGTGGTCGGAAGTTTGGTAAAAAGTTTCGGATAAGTTCGGACTATCTAGAAAGGATTTCGTATGAGTGAAGAGTTTGTCATGAGCGTAGGAAGCGAAGCGATTAAGACGATCACTTTGATTGCGGGTCCGATGCTTTTGGCGGCGATGGTCATCGGTATTATCGTCAGCGTTCTTCAAGCTGTCACCCAGATCAACGAGTCTACACTCACATTCATTCCTAAAATGGTCGCTATTGTCCTGGTTTTGGTGCTGATGGCGCCTTGGATGATGGAAACCCTTCAGCAGTATTCGAGCGATATTTTCGGAAATTTTTCTGACTGGGTCCGATAACGGATTCAGAAGTTAACGCGTAAGGAAGCCTCTCGATCATGAGTCTTTTCCAGTTTTCCCACGAAGAGATGATGACTTTCTTTGCGGTACTGATCCGTTACAGCGTACTTTTCTCTCTTCTGCCTCTTGTGGGCGACCGTATGGTTCCTGCACCGGTCAAGATCCTCCTTTCTGTTCTGATCACCTTTGTCCTTTATCCAGGCCTTGTGAAGATGGGGTATGTTCGCCCAGCGGATGCAGCGATTTGGTCTGCGACTACGAGTGGGATTGTGATGACTATCGGATCTGAACTTTTGGTGGGATTGGTCATCGGATACACCGCGAAACTTGTTTTCGATACGATCCACATCGGAGCGAATATCGCAGGTAGCGCCATGGGTTTTGCGATGGCGTCGACTTTCGATCCTCACCAGGAAACTCACACGATCACGGTCGCAGAAATCCAAATGGCGATTTCGATGCTCGCATTCCTGGCTCTCGATGGTCATCATCTGATTCTCCGCGCAGCTTTGGAGAGTTATCAGTTTTGTGGACTTGGCCAAGCTGGAATGAACCAGCTTGTTCAGGAGCGCCTGATTAATATTACAGCTACTGTTTTTAAATACGGCATTCAGCTCTCAGCTCCGGTTCTCCTCGTGATGTTCGGTGTGAACGTCGCGTTCGGAGTATTTTCGAAGAGTATGCCCCAGATGAATATCTTGGTTTTGTCACTTTCGATCACGGCATTCGCGGGAATCATGGTGCTCTTTTTAACTGCACCGGAGTTTCAGGTGGTGGCGACAAACATCATGTCACACGCAGGTGACTGGATGAGTGGGATGTTACAGGCTTTAGCGAAGAATTAGATTTTAGACCTAAAACACGGCGGCGCGATCCAGCGGAATTTGTTGAGCGCCACAACGAGAAGAGGAGGGGACTTTGGCCGAGAATCAAGAAGAGAGATCAACAGAAGACTTATTAGAAGAAGCCTCCCAGACGCGGATCGATGAGCTCCGCCAAAAAGGTCAGGTTGCGCAGTCCCGTGAGTTGGTCGGTATGCTCTCTCTGGTTACCGCCGCGGCTTGTCTTTACATGCTCTCGCCGACGATTGGAAAAGATCTCGCTGAATACATGCGCGAAGTTCTTCGTGTGGATGAGGCGGTTAAAATGAATTTGGCCGACAACTCGGTCCTGCATATGACCCTCATGAAAGCGCTCAAGATCATGGCGGTCATTTCACTCCCGATCTGTGCTACGGGTTTCATCTTCGCAGTAATTGGAAGTTTCGTCCAAGTCGGATCCATTTTTTCATTCGATCCAATTCAGCCGCGTTTTGATAAAATTAATCCGCTCCAGGGTCTTCAGCGCATGATCTCCTTGAAGCATCTCCTAGATTCTCTTCGAACGATCATCAAGGTGATCATTTCACTTTTTATTTCGTATTCGCTGATCAAGAACGAAATTTACAAATCGCCGACGGCGCTTCTGACGGATCCAAGTATTCTGATGCAGTCCTTTGGTGCTGTTGGAAAAACGGTTTTCCTTTCGTTGATTGGGATTTTTGCGGTCTTCGCAGGTTTCGATTACTGGATGCAGCGATCCGAATGGCTGAAGCAGGTTCGCCTCACTCGCCAAGAAGCAAAAGAGGAAGCGAAAGAGCGGGACGGTAATCCGCAGGTTAAGGCGCGTATCCGTACGATTCAGCGCGAGATCTCTCGTCGCCGAATGATGAACGCTGTGAAGAAGGCGGATGTGGTCATCACAAACCCGACTCACATTGCGATTGCGATCCAATATGATCGCGACAAATTTTTGGCGCCGCGGGTGGTGGCTAAAGGGGCGGACTTTATTGCTCAGAAAATCAAGGCGATAGCAGCCGAGGCAGGGGTGCCGACCGTAGAAAACGTCCCCCTCGCAAGAACGCTTTTTAAATCGGTGAAAATCAATCAATATATTCCTAGGGCACTGTATCAGGCGGTAGCTGAAGTACTTGCCTATGTTTATCGCCTTAAGAATAGGAAGTTCTAAGGGGCTTAGATGCAGAATTTTTTAACTCGAATTTCGAAAAGCTCAGACCTGGCGTTAGCCATTGGTCTCGTCGGCGTCTTGGCCGTGATGGTCGTGCCGATGCCGCCTTTCGTGCTCGACCTTCTTCTCTCGCTCGCAATCGCGATCAGCGTGATGCTCCTTCTCACTTCCGTATATGCGAAGCGCGCACTCGATTTCTCGATCTTTCCATCTCTCCTCCTCCTCACGACGCTCTTTCGTCTCGCGCTGAACGTGGCGACGACTCGAAGAATTCTTCTGACTGGAGCTGAGCTCGGAACTGCGGCTGCAGGAGATGTGATTAAAGCCTTCGGTGAGTTCGTCGTCGGAGGTAACTACGCCGTCGGTATCGTGGTCTTCACGATTCTCGTCATCATCAACTTTATCGTTATCACCAAGGGCGCGGGCCGTGTCGCTGAAGTGGCTGCACGATTCACCTTGGACGCTATGCCGGGTAAACAGATGGCGATCGACGCCGATCTGAACGCCGGCATGATCAATGAAGAAGAAGCCAGACGGCGTCGCGGTGAAATCGCTCGCGAAGCGGATTTTTACGGAGCCATGGACGGTGCCTCGAAGTTCGTTCGCGGAGACGCGATCGCAGGGATCTTAATCGTGATCGTGAACATCATCGGTGGGATCGTCATCGGAACCCTTCAAAAGGGGATGGAAATCTCAAAAGCCGCTGAAGTTTTCACGCTT
>CAYOJT010000128.1:0-8588 GCA_964404365.1 uncultured Bacteriovoracaceae bacterium | reverse complement strand
GAACCGGTGACATTGGCGTCGACAATTTTTGAAAAGAAGACGTCATGCTTTGCGGTGTCGCTACCATAGCGGAATTTGATCGCGTCGAAGGAGCGACCGACCGCATTCCACTCGAGGGCTCCGAGAATGAGCTCATCGCCGTAGCTGAGTACCTGCCGACCCGCCTTTACACTGAACGCACTCGAGAGGGCGTAGTCCACGTATGCCTGATGAACGCCGAGTGATGGGTCAGCCGTAGTACCGCTCACCTGTTCTGGAGTTGTCGCAGCGGCTGTAGAGTTGGCGGCTACGCTGTTTTGTCCCATCGCTTTTGCGAATTGCGGTTCAAAGTAAAAACTCAGTCCAGGTTCAGCCTGCACATTCACGAAGGGTCGAAATCTCATCCAGGTCATCTGGCGGACGTTCTGGAAATTGTTGTAATCGTCAAATTCAAGCCGAAACCGCGCGCTCCCGCCCCATTTTACGTTACGCTCCTCTTCAGCGCGTGCGAGCGGATGAGAGAGGAAAAGGACGAGCCCGACGTACGCGAGCGATTTTGAAAGCTTCATAGGATCTCCTTCGTTATTCAATAGGTGCCCCGACTTTAAAGGTGTCTCTCAACGAATAATATGATGTGGATCATGTCAAGTTCTACAAAATGAAAGCCAGATTCGCTCAGTCGTTTGTGTAGGGTCGCAGGATTTTGGGGAGAAAGTACTTTCCCCAAACGAAAAGGCCCGTGATCCAGGTCGCTGCGGCGTATCCCAAGTGGTGATTATAGTTTCCAGCAAGCGAGGCCGCGAAGCGCGTCACGCCCGCGACGATGATCAGAATGCTAAAAAGCGCGTAAACCCTCGATTTGAATTCGCACTCTAGAGGGTATCCGCCATGCGCGAGTGTCACTCGGCTTGCTACCATGAACGTCATTAGACCGTAACCCATCACAAAAATCAGATGCTCAGAATGAATATCAAACTCAGGTGAAATCACCTGGACCCACAGTCCAAGTATGAGGAGCCACGCGCTGATCCAGATCCAAAAGGGTAATTTCCCTTCGGCGAGAGGAAAATGTAGAAGTTTCCAATTTTGGACTCCAATCCAGGAAGCGCAGACCGCGCGTAACATTTTTCCGAGCGTGGGTTGACCGAGGATCTCTGCCAGAAAACTGAGGAGGAAAAGTAGCGCCTGTAGGTAGGGGATCAGCCGATTTCGATTGAGGAGGGATAGCGCGGTCCGTTTCTTTTGTGCAGATTCGATTTGATGGAGTGGAGGCGCCGCCCAGCCTAAAAGCGCAGAGATAAGCTTCGCTCCAATACCCAACAAAAAGGCGAGCAGAGTACCGAAGTGGAGAACCAGTCGAGCCAGTAACGTATACTGAGCACCGACGACTCCACCCTCAATCAGGCTTAAAACGCCGGAGCTGAGAATCCCGAGCCCTAGTCCGATAGGTAGGAATATAAAATGAACTGGAGGAGTGAACCCCGCCCTTCTATAGCGACGTATAAAAAAACTGGCCAGGAAACTGAAAACAAGAAAAGTCAGCCAAGCGTGGTGAATGAAAAAAGTGAGAACGGATAACAGCGTCGCAATCACGAGTTCGCGAATCGTACAGCGGGCAGATCCGGTAAACCGCGGAACCGCTGTCAGTAAAAAACCTGAGGCGAACGAGAGTAAAAACCCGGTGAGCATTTCGTGAGCATGTTGAGAGCCCGGATAAGCACTCAATCCGAGCGCGAACGCAATCCAGTACGAAGTGCCAATAACAGCATGGAGAAATCCGAGCGGAAAAAGAATTTTGTAGGGGTCTATTTCACGCAATTTTAGCCTGCTCATTTTAATCCCTTGTTCTTATCTAGGCTTTTCTCAAGGAGTGTCATGTTCTCGATCCAAATTCCGTCCGATCGCCAGTCGACTAGCCCCGCTTTCTGCCATCGACTGATGAGACGGATGATCGTCTCGGGCCGTATATTCACCAGACTACCCACCTGCGTTCGCGTGAGGTGAATGGGCACAAAATGTTTCACAGCAGACTCGTGTTTCCCGAAACGTCGGACCAGGTGCCGTAACAACTCGAATACACGGGATTCGACGGTACCCGCATTCAAGATGTCAATCTTATCCCGAAGAATCTGTTCGTGAAGTAACATCATTTCGCGAATCCAGCTCTGCAGCTCCGCTGAAACGGGTTTTTTCTCATTTAAAATCGGACGAATGTAGCATTTGATAATTCCGGTCTGATCTGACAAGGCTCGAGCATTTCCAGGGTATGTAATTTTCTGCATTACCGCAGAAAGCCCGACGACGTCGGAAGGACCAAAAATTCCAACAGTCATATCCTCATCGCCGCCGGTGTGGCGTGTGATTTCAACCGAACCTGAGATGATAATTGCGATAAACTCACCTGAATCGCCGATGTTCCAAATATACTCACGGGCATTATAGGAGCGTTTAACGGATGCGGCAGCTAGGGCGTTGAGTGCTTCGTCGGAAAGATCCGAAGTACACCGCAAGCTTTTCAGGTCCTGCATGTTTGCCTTGATCGATTTTGAATGGTGCGTATTCATGTGATGCTTACCCCAAAATCTAACCTCATCGTTTTCATCTCACTCAAGTCTTAGCTAGAAAGACAGGTTTTCTATATGACCTAGATCATACCGTAAAACTAGTGTCAGTTGTAATTTGAAAGCGTGGGCTACCGCTCCGAAGCGCGAGATAATCCGCTGAGTAGCTTCGAAATGGCATTTTAAGAATTCATGAAAGGGCTGTGTATGAATATCGAACTGAATCCAAAAGTAAGTTTAAATTTGACCGAAATAGAGCAGGCTGAGCGACACGCGCGCGTCTTTAGTGAATTTGATGGCCTGAAGCTCGGCGAGTCGATGGAGGTCATAGTCGATCACGAGCCAAAACTACTCCTCCGCCAGTTTAAGGCGTTGCGAGATGGAGCCTACAGCTGGAATGTGGTTGAGCAGTCAAATAATTTATATAAATTTGGCCTAATTAAAATACAAAATCTATCGCGTGAACAAACAGGAACGAAGCCCAACGGATGTTGTGGCATCTGCGGAAGTGATTAAGACCGCTCCCGATCTTTTTCCACTATCTACAGAAATGCCATCAGACTCCGAGGTCATTTTTGATCCCTTCTGATACGCGATCGGCGAGCGCCATAACCGTCAGGTAAGGGTTTACCTCCGAGGGCATCGGGAACAGGCTCGCGTCGGCGATATAAACATCAGGGTGTTCGTGAACGCGACCCCACGAATCCGTTACGGAGTCTTGGAGAGATGTTCCCATGCGACAGGTTCCCATGAGGTGGGCGGCCGAAAGGGTGAATTGAGTTAAGTCGAAGCGCCTCCCACTGATCAAGCGTTTCAGATCAGCCCGCTGATCGCGGTGAATCAAGAAATCGCGTCCCGTTGGGAGGTGGACGCTTTCAACTCCCGATTCAAATAAAATTTCAGCTGCGGCATGCATCGATTCCGTTAAGGCCTGCTTTGTATTTTTCGAAATTTCATAGTCAATTTTAAGACCCGCTTTTTTCGAAAACGAAACTCGATTTTTTAGATTGGGTTCATCGATCGCGAAAGCCAGAATCATTTGAAGGTTATTGAACGGATTGATGAAGGATTCCAACTCAGATCCGAAACCCCACAGATTTTTTGTAAATGTGAAGGGGTAATACATGCATGTCTCAAGCAAAAAGCGTTTAGACTCTAAGAACTCATCACAACAAAAACTCTTGGGATGACCGACCTGCGAATCGATTGGAGCGGAATGTTTTCCCGCCACCATTAAGCTCGGATGACAAGTGAAGTAACGCCCAAGGGCGTCTAGGTGATCGAATCCGCCCGAATTCTGCAGAAGCGCAGGAGTTCCAAATGCCCCTGCGGCGATTACGATCTTGTCGAAATGGACGAGATAATCTCCGGGAGGAAGCGAGGATGGAGCTAATCCGAACTTGGGCGGGTGAACTCTGACTTGCGCCGACTGCTCCTGGATACTCAGAACTTCCGCCCAGGAATAAATTTTAATTCCGTTTTCTTCCGCATGTGGCAGTTGAACGACATTCGTTCCTTGCTTCGATTGACGTGCACATCCCAGGTTACATGTGCCGAGCCCTGTGCAGCCTTTAACGTTCAGGGGGAATTGTTCCCATTTCCAATTCAGAGATTTGCATGCCTTCCGAAAGAGAAGGTTGTTTTGATTGAGCTCACTTTCGTCCAAACAGTGCACATTATTCTGGGCCTTGTATTTAGAATACCGTGGTGCGAGGTCCTCGCTTGTTAAATCGGGTATTCCCCAGTTTCGCACCACTCGTTCTGGCATCACGAGCGATGTGCCAGTATAGACGGTCGTGGATCCGCCGATTGCTTTTGCGAGAGCAAATGTCATGTTTTCGTCGGTATTCATGATCCCGCCGGAGTCGACGTAATAGCGAGATGCCATTTCGTACTCGTTCTGCGTATTATCAGCGGCTTTGAACTCTCCGCCCGATTCAAAGACGGCTACACGTAAACCATCGCGCGCTAGAGAAGCGAGTTCGGAAGCGACGGTCCCACCGCCTGCGCCACTGCCGACAATAATGATGTCAAAATCAAGTTCCGTCGTCATGGATATCAGTGCGTACAGCTAGGTTACGGTAGTATTGAAGCTGGCTCTGTACTCTCGGTAATGTATAGGCGCTCATTTTCATGAGAGTTGATAATCCCCAGAAACCTTTTCTAAAAAGAGGTAAAGGGGATTCGCGGAATGATTTTAAAACATCGACCCTGATAGTTTCATCGAGATTTTCGAATCTCCTATGATGGATCAACAGGGAATAGAGCTGAATAAGGAAAAGTAGAAGTTTGATTTTTAGGACAATCGATTTGTCGGTCGCCAGCTTTTCAGCCAGCAGAGTGTTTAAATAGTTCCAGCCGATGTCTTGTTGACGGTCAGATGCGTACACGATCGAAGGCGCTATGCAGTGCTGTAATGCACGCATGAATCCGTCGAGCTGTAAAATCTGCGCTGGTTTTTTTTCCAATCTCCGTGATCGTAGCGAGCTTTTCAAGCG
This sequence comes from uncultured Bacteriovoracaceae bacterium, assembly GCA_964404365.1. Classification (GTDB taxonomy): domain Bacteria; phylum Bdellovibrionota; class UBA1018; order UBA1018; family UBA1018; genus JACMQW01. The sequence continues at coordinate 3,550 of CAYOJT010000128.1, read as the reverse complement.
CCTTATATGATCTACATCATATTTCCGTAGCTCTATTTGAAGCCCTATACTTGAGAAGGGACCCGAAGGCGTCCTAAGAATGTAGGGTCATTGTGCGCTGGCTGGGTAGTGGGACTCCGAAGAACAGGTTTCCGAAATGATGATTTGATGGAGGTCAGGAATATCCCGTTTCAGTCGTTCATAAAACCAGAGACCCAAAACCTCGCTCGTTGGATTTTCGAGTCCGGATACGTCATTCAAGAGTCGATGATCGAGCATCTGGATTAATGGAGCAGCAGCACGTTTCAGAATGGAAAAGTCCATGACCCAGCCGAATGCAGGGTCTAGGTCGCCACGAACACAAATCGTCACTTTGTAGCTATGGCCATGGGTCCGCGAGCAGGGATGATCCGTCGGGAGTTTCGGGAGAAAATGCGCGGATTCAAAGTTTAGCGTCTTACGAATTTCGTGTTGGGGTTTCATCCTGTGGTTTCCTAAATAGGATAACGGCGGCTGTTAAAGAACCGTCGTGTGAAAGGCTCAGATCGAGATCGCCGATTGGAGCGCTATTTTTCTCAAATCTCGGGTGGGCGATTTTTCCATTTTCTAAAGGCCGTGTAATCCTTACGTTTTCAACGTCTCTGTATCGTGCGAGTAGCTGTAGAGCGGATGATCGTACCTGATTTGAAAGTCGAGAAGGAGTCGGCGTTTCACAGTTCGTTTGATCCTGAACGATTTGAATGGCCTGATTTTCTGGCAGGAGTTCAGTTGCTACGCAGTGAATGGAATAGGGAGTTTCGTTCCAAAGGAGGGAGAACTGGCGAGTCTGATGTTGGAGAAGGTTTTGCTCGACAGAAACAATGAATTCGCGATGAGCGAAAATCGTGTTGGGGTCGATCTTTTTGGCGATTTTGAAGCCTGCCTCTTTCGCGCTCCAAATCATCCAGAGGGTGCGAAGTCTTTCGGGTGAACGATGAATTTGATCGAGCTCAGCATCGGTGAATACACGCAGGCGAAAGCGCAAACTCGGTGAAAGATTTTCTTTTTCGCGTAGGTCGACGATGTCATTCCCGACGTGCATTTTTTTCGAAGTAGCCATTTTCCATCTCTTTCAGGGTCAGAATGATCTGTCGAGAAAGTTCGCGATGGGCGCGTAACCCGCGCACACTCGTTTGTGGGTTTGTTTCTGCCATGTCGAGAAAAAAACGTTCATCCCTTCGTGGGTAGTTCCCATAGGTTTTTTGGTGTGCCCCCCTCAGATAAACACAAAGAACGCGAAGTTCAGGGTGGGCCTCCAAAATTGCGCCCGAGGCATATGCAACTTCTGCGGGATCAATCACGCCGCGGCGACTTCGGGTTCCTTCAGGAAAAATCATGATCGATTCGCCTGCTTCAACGAGCAAGCGAATCGTATCTCGAGTTCGGCTAGATGTTTCTTTTCCGCCTCCGCGTATCACCGGAACGCACTTCCCTAAGTAGCAAAGGAGGCGACTGAATGGATTCCGATAGAAGTTCATCTTTTCAGGTAAGTTCCACGCAAAAAATTTTGGATTCCGGACATAAAAGAAAAAATCGCCCAAGGCCCAGATCAGAATGAAGGAATCAATCAAGGTGAGATGGTTCGCGCAAATTAACACGGGTCGCGACGAGTCCTTCGCCATTCTCTTGAACTCATCACGGAACTTGCGAATTCCTGGGATAGAATACCCGCGCTGGTATTTCATCCAAGCCAATACAAGCAGATAAATGGTTGGGCAGAGAAGTCGAACAAAAAATCGCTGTAGAAACACCTCGGTACGTAGCCGAAGTGGTATCTGCATCTGATTTTCTGACGACCTATTCTCCGCCCGAATGTCTACCAGTTGATTAAGCATTCGAAATCTTTTGATTGATCATGCTGACAGCATCGCCGTAGGTGCGAACACGATCAGCAGCCGCATCATCAACGGCGATTCCGAATTCGTCCTCGAATGCGAGAATGATGTCGACCAGGCGTGCCGAGTTCACACCCAGATCTTCCAAAATCCTTGTCTTCGGGCTGATCGCCTTCAGAGCTTCCTGGTTTTTACAAAACGGGCTGATGATTTTTAAGACTCTGCTTTCCAATTCTACAGTGTTCATGTTTTCTCCTTGTTTTATGAGTTCCATTTTTTGAAAATGACACAGCCGTTGACATCACCAAATCCGAAGCTGGATTTTGCGATGATCGTAGGCCCGACTTTCAAGCTTGTTTCAGGAATTTTTCCACGGAACTTGAGTAAGTCCTCGCGGATATCTTCACAGTTGATTGACCCGTGAATGAATCCTCGGTCGAGTTGCAAAATCGCTGCGACGCATTCCATTCCGCCGGCCGCCCCAAGTCCGTGACCAATCATGGATTTGGTTGCTTGGATAAAGGGAAATCTTTCAACGCTGAGTTCAAGGGCGAGTCGCCAATTCTCAATTTCCATTGCATCCGCCATCGTTGCTGTGAGGTGTCCATTGATCAGGTCAATTTGTTCAGGCTGGATACGGGCTTGTGTGATCGCGGAGCGTATGCAGCGAATGACTCCCTCCTGGCTAGGAGCGGTCATGCTCCCACCGTTTCTTTGACCTCCGCTATTCACGTGGCCTCCGAGCACTTCTGCGTAAATTCTAGCGCCTCGGTCCTCGGCTGATTTCAAGCTTTCGAGTACCAGAATACCTGCGCCGGCCGAGGGAACAAATCCCGCTGCGGTCTTACTCATGGGGCGGGAGGCTTTTTCCGGTGTCTCATTAAATTCACGTGAGAGCACTCTCATGGCATCAAACCCCGCCCATACATAGTGGGATGATCCCTCCGCTCCGCCAGCGAGAACGCGCGTGGCACGACCCGATTGAATTGAATAAAACGCGTCGACCACTGCTTCAGTTCCCGTGGTGCAGGCGCTGCTGTTTGATGTGACCTGTCCTCCGAGGCCGAGGATCCCCCCTAAACGCGCGCTGATCGCGCTGCTCATCGTGCGTTCCACGCATGAACTTCCGAGTCTCCGAACTTTTCCTTCATTGACGTTTGGGATCACCCATTCGCCTAGCGTATCGACCCCGCCGACGCCTGTTCCTACGATTGCGCCGGTGTCCCAGTGTACAGTGTTGTCTTGAGTGGTCGTTGATGGAGGAGTGAAGCCAGCATCGATCCAAGCTTCGATTCCTGCTAACGCTCCGTACACCATCCCAGAATTCATCGTTTTCTGCTGTTCTTCGGTGAGGTAGAGGTTTTTCAGTTCTTCCAGGTTCTCGGGAATCCCGCCGACTTGGCAGGAGAATCCATGATCTTTTAGGGTTTGGTGAAATTTAATTCCAGAACGCCCACGATTGAGGGCTTCATAAAATTCATTTTTTGACCGAGCATTGGGTGAGATCACGCCGATACCTGTGACGACGACTCTATTTTTTTCCAGCATGTTGAACTCCGATTCCTGAAGCAATGGTTTGTGCGACTAGCAACCCGTCTCGATACATCGAGATCTTTGAACGTAGTTTCTTCCGACGCCAATAGATTCTGTCTGCTTCGACAACGACCAAATCACCGGGAAACACAGGGTGAAAAAAT
>CAYOJT010000127.1:0-8590 GCA_964404365.1 uncultured Bacteriovoracaceae bacterium | reverse complement strand
GTTTCGGGATTTTTTCGCACCTCGAAGAATGCGATCGCTACCTTCACGTCGAGTATCCTGAAGTTACCACCGGCCTTGAACCTGGCGTGCCTCACACAATTCAGGAAATGGATAGCTACCTGAAGAGCAAACTCAGCAACGAACTCGTCGCCTCAATCAAAAATAATCCCGAGACCCGAGTCATCCTCGCGCTGGGTCCCGGCGTAGGGATAGAAAAACTCCTGAAGAACCAACCCCCGATCAAGGAAATGCGTCCACTCTCGAATCCCTTTGGGGCCTTCAACGCCGTTCAAGTCGAATTCGTAAACGGAAAGCGTCCATTTCTCCTAACGAACGTAAACGGCAGGAGCCGTTACATCCAAGTCATGAGCCTTTTACGTCTGAGTGGACTGAAATCAAAACGGATCACGCTACTCGGCGAAATGATTTCGTATAAATCACTCTACAAATCGACGTTTGCAAGCATTGGGCATGAGCCTGATCTCGTCGTTTTCGGATTTGCGAACACGGCCTTCGAATCGATGATTGGACACTTGAAACTCAATAATGCGGCCGAAATTGCGGAAAAGAACAGCGCATACGCAAAGAAAAAATGGGAGATGCCGCCCTTCGACCGCCATGAGCTCGAAAATCTCGGCGTCCAGATCGTTACGACATCGAGTGGAAAGCGCATCTGGTTTATCGACAACGAGTACGGAGATCGCGCGGTTGACCTCTACCAGGCGCTTGACGAACACGGATATAAAAAAATGATCTACTTGGGAACTGCGGGATCCGTGAACCCAAATTTTAATGTTGGGGACATCGTGACTCCTCAGTATCTCATCCGCCCCGAGGGACGCTTCGAACTTGAAACAATCGAAAGCGAAATCGCGAAAACGGGAGTCCTAAACGACGTCGACTCCCCAACACTCGAAACTCAAGCCTGGCTCGAACGCCAGAACAAACTCGGAGTAGACTTTATCGAAGTCGAACTCGCGAAAATTCTGAAAGCGATTCACGGGAAAAAGAAAGCGAGGCTCTCAGCCTATCTCGTCATCTCCGATATCTTACAATCCGAAAAACACGTCGATTACACTAAGTGGAGCGAAGCTCAACGACAAGAATTACGCGATAAAATTTGGCCGCTTCTGAAGTCCACATTTCAGGACGCACCCGATCTAACGAAAATGGAATTATCCTATGAAATCAAAAAATTCATTCCTTGAGCTTTTCCGAACACCGCGAATGTTCATGTGGCTTCAGATCGTCCTCGCATTTTCCACGTCCACCCATGCGCTATCGGACGAGTACTGTAAGTTAGTCACTAAACATATCGATTCATTATCGGGGACAGAACTCGTGTTTTTCGAAGATCGATCGGTTCGATCGATCATACCCGATATTAATGTTTCCTACGCAGTCTTCGGACAAAAACCAACGCAGTTCGACGTTCGTAAGAAGGCCCTGGAAGCCCTTCTGAAAGACCCAGAACTCAGCGTCGAGTCGATTCAAGCGGCTCACAAAGAATTAACCCATGGAAAAGCGAATCTCCGCTTCCGAAACGAAGACGACGCCAAGGCACTCGGATTTATGTCGTTTAAATCCTATCACCTCCTCACAGACGAAGAGCTCGCCAGCCTGAGTGAAAATCCACTTCTCACCTTCGTCTCAAGAAAAGAGGTCGCAGACGTCGGCGGCGTGGCCGATCGATGGAACATCGGCGACATTCAATTTCCAAATTCCAAGAACTTTATGAAATTCCAAGGTCTGCTTTCGCTTTCCGCTCTCGCTCAAGCGAAAGCCGGAAAACTCAGTAACGACAACTTACTCGAAGACCTCGTGCGGCAAGCGCTCACAGAAGCGAAGTCCACCCTAAATGCTGGAAAGAAACCTTATGAGGTACTGGCTCAGCTGGAGTGGCGCTTAAAATCTTTGGGTCTGTACTATGAACAGACCTATAAGGAATTTAAAAACTACATCGAATCTGATTTTTCAAAAATTGATCTCAATAAAAGCTCTGAAATTTCTGAACTCATAGTCGACGCGTTCGCGATTCAGAATAAAATCGTGAATAAACGAACGGGTGGATTAGCTCGGATTTATCGACCGAACTTAACAGACGGACTCGGCACCTGGATCAATTACATGAAACTCACTCTGGATGGTTCCGCCGTTGAAACCACAAAATCACTCCTCTTGAATTTAATGAAAGCGGAAAAGAAATTACCGAAAGTCGATCAGTCCCTCTTCGAAACCTATTACCTCACTCGCGTGATCAGTGGGAGGCGGATGGTGAATGCGAACGCAGAAAGCATTCTCAAGGACTTCAACGCTTACAAACGACGGTTTCATTCAAACCAGCTGACCCAAGAGAAACGCGCGACGCTTATACCGCTCAGCTACATTCGAAATTTTGGTTCGAATAAGATGAACTATAGCGACTACATTCAAACCTATTTCCTCGAAGATAAAACCCTCTATCGTGGCGTATCGAACCCGAGGGCGATGTCAGAGGACGAATTTTTGGAGTATTTTAACTCGTTCAAGGGTCGCTACTCCTCCGAGCTCGCTCGGAGCAGTTTTGATGATCGCGTGCAGCTCGCGAAGCTTGCCATGATTCGATACAATGCCGACCTCATCGATGGAAAACTCGTCGACGAGGCACTCCAACACGCAGCCAAGCATGCTGGATTTGAAGACCCCAATAGCGCAAAAACCTACCTCACCTCCATGACCGAACACGATACGGTGGCATTTCGATTTGCGGTCGACTTAGGATACGTCGACGAAAGCAGCACGACGAAGGCAGGCACCGCGCACTTCGTGATCGAAACCTACTGGCCCAAACAAGGAGCCGTCGACTTCTCGAGCTTCAAGGCCGTCGATGAAAACTGGAAAAATTATTACCCTCGCCAAAAGGAAACCGCTGTAGCGGGTGGGATTGATCCCTTGAGCGTGAAGCGCCTCTATGTCGTCGAGCCGTATGCTGCGAACGCCAAGCGACCTGCGGTCGGTCCAGAGAAACACGGTAGAATTATCCAGGTTTTTGAACGCGACCCCAAAAATCCGAATCGCATTTGGATCCTCAAACGCGACGAGCACGACGAATGGGTGCGGGATTACTCCCGAACGCTCAATTAGGAAAAACAGATGATAGCACTAGTGACAGGAGCGAGTTCTGGTTTTGGAGAATCGATTAGCCGCCGTCTGATCCGAGACGGCCACCGGGTCATCGGGCTCGCAAGACGCGAGGAGAAATTAAGAAATTTGACCCGCGAACTCGGGCAGAACTTTTATCCGCTCGCACTAGATGTAACCGACGAGGAATCCATTCAATCGCTCTATTCTCTACTTCCCGAGAGCTTTAGAGATATTGATGTCTTAATCAATAATGCAGGACTTGCTCTAGGGCTTGCTCCGGCTCAGAAATGTGAGCTTGAAGACTGGAAGAAGATGGTCGACACCAATATTCAAGGACTTCTGAACTGCACCAGCGCTATTCTGCCAAAGCTCGTCGAAAAGAATCGCGGTCATATCATTAATCTGGGTTCCATCGCCGCCGAATTCCCCTATCCGGGAGGGAACGTTTATGGTGCGACGAAAGCATTCGTTCGACAGTTCTCTTTGAATCTGCGCGCGGATCTCCTAGGAACCGCGATACGCGTATCCGATATCGAACCTGGACTCTGTGGCGGAACAGAATTTTCCGAAGTGCGATTCAAAGGTGACCGCGAGCGCGCGGCGAACCTCTACAAGGGAACAAAACCCATCACAGGCGAAGATATTGCCGAAACGGTCGCCTGGATTTTGAACCTGCCTGCGCACGTGAACATCAATACGATCTCGATGATGCCGGTCTGCCAAGCATTCGGCCCGCTTGCGGTTCATCGGGATTCGCAGACCTAAAAATCGATCTCGGTTCGTGTGGAATTTTCGGGCCTTCTATTATCCTAGGAAGGTCTGAGAATGAGAATTTCAGGACTTTCGGGAGGACTTAAACTGACGACATTAAGCGTTAATGCATTGCGCATCATTCATTTACGATCCAAAACCTACCCCATATCAATCCGCACCCTTTCTGCTATCCTGTATTTCACGTAAGTCTCAATATAATTGACTATTTAAGTCGGTTATGAGAAAGCAGGGTGTGATGAACTCCAATACTTCGAAGACAAGGCTCCTGGTTATCGCTCTCTTAGTGGTGGTCGCGCCAAGCGCGTTTGCCATGGAGGGGGAAACAGATACACCTGTTTTCCTACGACTCAAGAAAGTACTCGGTCCTTACCCTGCGCTCGGGACCGCAGAGTCGGATCGTGATTTCGAAATACTCAGGAACTACCAAAACACCCGGACCGACGCCGAATGCGCCGCTGCCGCTCGCGAAGAAAAAGGGACACTCAAAAACTTTTTCGGCGGAAAAGGTGGATTACTGACGAAAAAAGAAGTGAACCATTTTTCACTCCTCATGCTCCACGCGAAAGCAGCAGTTGGATTAGATCAACTCATCGGAAAACTGATCTACCGAAGACCACGTCCGTTCGTAACGGATTCTGAAATTCAGCCTTGTATCAAGCGCCCAAAATCACTTTCCTATCCGAGTGGACACGCAACCGCATCGCGCGCGTATGCTCGTATTTTATCAGTCATGTATCCCGAGCGTGCAGGGGCATTCATGGAGCGCGCTGAAGAGATCGCGATGCACCGAGTGCTTGGTGGAGTTCATCACCCTTCGGACATCGAAGCCGGGAAACGACTTGGCGATGCGATCGCCGAGCACCTTCTGGAAGAAGCGGGCCTTCGCTCCGAAATTTTAAGTCAAAAATAGAACGTCTAAACTCGAAGCGAGGCCAGTTCAGATGCCCACGACTTCAACACGAAGGCGCGGCTTTTAAGGTGATTTTTTTGCTCGGGATTTCGATTGAAAACTCCAAACCCACCCATTAATGCGGCGCGCTCTCTGAGTGAATATCCAAGTTTTATACAAACCTGTGGAATCTGGCTGAATTTCTAGTCGCTCGCCCATATTCCGCTCAACTCGGACACACCCCCCTCCGAAGAGTGGAGTGATGAAGCCCGAAGTTTTTTTTCCCCGCAGGGGGCTCACAGCTCTACTTCTTCTCTCCACCTCGCTCCTGAGTTCTTCAGAGGCGAGAGCGGATGCTTTTACGGGTACGGGCAGTTCTGGCGCCGCTAATCTTTCAAAATCTCGATTAGGTCTTGTGTACATCGGCTTCAGCGGAAAAACCGGATCGAGCTTGGATAGCGCGACCGGCGTGGGAGTGGAGTTTCAACGTGAACGCCAATTCTCCTGGGCCAGCTACTTCTTAAAATTTCGGATGGAATCTTCGAGCGCGACAAAAACCTTCGACGACTCGGGGACGAATCGAAGCCTGGCGTATAAATACCTCGCAGGTTTCGGCGCACTCGGTTTCAAATGGAGCCCCTTTCAAGGAACAGCGAGCGGACTCAATCTGTACCTGGGCGCCGCAGTGGACCTCGGATTCGCCCAAATCACTCTGCCCGCAAACGCAGCCTACACTTCAGTTAAGAGTTCTGACTCCAACATGGCCACGGGATACGAGCTCCAGGCAGGATTTTCTTTTCCCATTGGCGGACGCGGCAGTCAAAACGACAACTGGGGTCTCTTTTTCGAGGCCGCATACCGACAAATTACATCTTCGCTTCAAGGCAAATCCAGTTTCGATCTGGGTGGCATCCAATTCAGTGGAGGATTCTACTGGTGAGAAAACTTAAAATCTTAGTTTCAATTTCACTTCTCTGTTTTAGTGCCTGCGAGATTCCCCTCGTAAAAAAGAACGAGGACTCGGGGAGCTCTGGAACAACAGCTTCCTACGTCTTCGTCGCAAGCGGAACTTCTTACGCGGGTCTCGGGATCACTGCGAGCACCCCAAGCCAAACCGTCGTTCGCTATCGTTCCGATGGCGCATTTGACGGAATTGTCTTCGATTACAACACTCTTCCCGGTGACTCGCCTGTCGGCCTCGCAAATTACGATGCAGACAACATCCTCGTTCTTGTTTCAAACGCTTCTGGCAGCCGAGTGGATATCGTTCGAAAAGACGGTACCTCCACTCACCCAGGCGCATTCATTCCAAGCGGTACAGGACTCACCGCCACCGTTCGCTCGATCCAATCCACCGCAGATGGCGGATGGCTGATCGCACGTACTGCTGCGGTCGAAAAATTCAATTCCTCAAAACAGCGAATCACGATTACGGGTAACGCATTCGTTAACAACCCAGCCGGCGTTTGTGCGACCACAAACACCGCCGTCGTGGGCGCTATCCCCGGCCCAAGCGATACGATCATCTATACTCACGCCGCCGCGAGCACGAACCACAAGACCGTTCAAATCAAAGCAAACGGTTATACCGTCGCGGGTGACTGTCTCAGCAGCGTATCCGGCGCGACTGTAAATCATCTTCCAACAGGCGGCGTTCTTTACTACAATTACGGTGGTGCTTCGCGACTTCTCGTCGCTTACGCGAATAACACGGGTCCCGTTCACGAAATCTACAGCTACCCAGTGAGCGCGACGACCATCGGCGCCGGCGCTTCGGCCTACACTAATATCGGAATCATGCAGGGTGTGTCTAAGATGGCGATGATGACCGATGGAACGGTTCTAGTCGCGATGGCTGCACCGGCTTTCAACCTCGTTGAACGATTCGAGTACAATACCACCACGAATACCCTCTCTCGCGCTGCCGGTTCTACGTTTATCCCAACGGACGCTTTCACGAAGTCGATCAGCGCTCTTTTGGTGGCGAACGCTACCCTCTAGCCTCTCGCTGGGAAGAAAATACCGAGTGTTTTAGATTCGGCCTGGTTCACTTCAGGCTCGTTCCGATTCAGCCGGACGCCAATGAATTGGCCCAGAAATTCAGCCATTTTTATGCCCGATTCGTTGATTTGATCGTCTGATCGAGAGATCCTAAAGGTCTAGGATCCTTCGGAGATTATCCTCTCCTGGCCCCTTAGGTACTGAGTGGAAGAAACGAAAAGTCGACCATCACGATCAACGCCCCTTAGAAAACTGGGCACGCTCTTCGGCGTGTTTGTTTCCGCTTTCATTTTAGATCAGACGATCGAATTCTCCGACGATTCCTTTTCCGAAACCCACCTGCCGAAACAATTGAAAATTCAGGATAGTCGAAAACTCGCGTCCATAAACTCTCCGCACCTCCTGTTCATCACTCTGGATGGCGTGAGACGCGATGAATTCATGGACTGTCACAAACTTACGAATCACGAAAACTTCGACACCTCGAAGTGTTCTTTTCCAAAATTATGGAGCGAGGTTCGCGACGGACGCTTCCACGCATTCGCGATGCGGGTTGGAAACAAACAGAATTTAAGCTTACCGGGGTACCAGTCGATCTACGGTGGTAAGGCCTACGATGATACTTGCCCCGAAAACACGCATTGCGATCGTATTCCTGACGAAACCTGGCTTGAAGAATTAAAGCGTGAGTTTGAGCTTCCGAAGGAGTCGGTCGCCTCACTCGCGTCTTGGAGCAAGATGCCGATCGCCGTTGAAAAAAACGAGGGCACGATCTTTGTGAACGCGGGCCAGACGGCATTCGCCGATCCCCATCATGAAAATTCAGTCCCCGCGGCTTTGAATGAACTGAATGAGAAAATGCTGAAAGACCCTCCCAGTCTCTGGGAGAATGCACGACGAGATTCATACACGTTTGAATACGCTGCATGGTACTTAGAAAACGTTCGCCCGCGGATCATGGCGCTTGGGCTACTCGATTCGGACGAGTGGGGACATCTCGATCACTACACCGACTATAAAAAACAGCTACAGACCTATGATAGCTATATTGAAAACCTCACCGCGCGACTGAACCAGATCGATGAGTATAAGAATAATACGATCATCATGGTGACAACCGACCATGGACGAGGAAAAGGGTGGTTTGGAAAAGTATTCAATTCCCATGGTCCGGGACTCTTCCTCAAACACTCCGAAAAAACCTGGTTTGCGGTCTCCGTCCCTGAACAACTGCGAGGCAGGCTCGAAACGCTTTGGAAAGAGCTCGAACTCGACAAGAAGCCCGATCAACTCGTCATACGAAAGCTCGTCCTAGGGCTCATGACAGATAAACCCACTCTGTCACCTTCGAAGTAAGTCTCCCCCCTATCCTAATTCCGACCTTTCATGGCAAGATAAGGTCATGATCTTCCTCTACTTCGTCCTTGTGATCCTTGGCATTGGAGCGCTCGCTGCTTCTGAGTTCCAGATGTTTCACATGAAGCTCTGGATGTTAAAGGTCGCGGTAGATTCCTACGGTCACGACGCTTTCAAAGTCCTCGTCGTCCTGACGATACTGATTTACAGCTGGACGAAACGCCGGCCTGATAAAAACTTCGGCGTTCTGGGGCTTTGGGGTCTGGTGGTCGCGTGCCTTTTTCTGGGTCCTACACTTCGGACTGTTTACTTCGAACCTTACGCAAAAAACATTTTCGAAAACCGCTTCAAAATTCCGAACTCTGAGCTTAACGGCGAATCTTGGTTCTCATTGAAAGAATGGGCTTTCGGTCGCACAACAGAACTGAATCGCTATGAATATATCGA
>CAYOJT010000126.1:0-8689 GCA_964404365.1 uncultured Bacteriovoracaceae bacterium | reverse complement strand
AATCGGATGGGTGACGTGTGAAAAAATGCGACCTTATAGTCCGCGGGAGCTTCCTGTCGTTGAGCGGCTTGAAAAGGAAGGTCACGAAATTGTTTCTGTGGTCTGGAACTCAAGCGAAGTAGATTTAAAGACTCTCGATTGGATTATTATCCGCTCCCCGTGGGACTATTATTTTCACATCAGCGAGTTTAAAAAGTGGATGGAGCATCTGCCGGAAGGGCGTGTCTTCAATTCGAAGAAGGTTCTGCTTTGGAATCTCGATAAGGTTTATCTGAAGGAACTTTTTTCTCAGGGAGTCGCGATTGTTCCGACCCACTTTCATTTCGTGACAGAAAATTCGGATTTGAGCGTTGAAGCTCGAAAAATAAATTCTTCTGAGGTGGTGATTAAGCCGAGTCAATCGGCGAGCTCTTACCTCACGCAGATTGTGAAGCAGGGCGCGCGAATCGAATCCAAAGAGTATCTTGGAAAAACGGTTCTCATTCAGCCGAAGATTCAGGAAGTCCTCACGGAAGGGGAGTTTTCCCAGATCTTTATTGCTGGAATTTATTCCCATACCGTTTTGAAGAAACCAAAGACTGGGGATTTCCGTGTTCAACAGAGTTTTGGGGGCAGTGTTGAGCGTGTACATCCGTCCGCGTCCGAAATTGATTTTGGGAAGAGCGTGATTGAGAAGATCCCAGAGGCTACCCTTTACGCCCGGGTCGACTATGTGAGGCTTGCCGGGAAACCTCATTTAATGGAACTGGAAGTCCTAGAACCGGATCTGTTTTTTGACCAAAGTCCGGAAAGCATCGGCTTCTTTTCGGACGCCATTCAACATATTGAAAGTATTACTAAAAATACGGTTTAGCTTTCACGGGAAATATTTTCGGACCCCCCTTAACGGCTACGGAACGCAGTGTTACGTACGGCATCTGTTTATGGACAGGTATCGGGGGGTACTTTCTGTGACTTACATGATTAAACGTACGATTTTAGTAACTACTGCGCTTTCACTTGCCGGTTCCGCTGGGGCGTTTGCTTCAGCTCTGGACCATAATCCGCTCGAAGCAATTCTCAGCGCTGGCCAACAGTTCAACGCCGAAAGTCAGCTCAAGAGAATCATTAAAAATAATCCCTTCGCACTCGATCGCGACAGTTCGGTCGAAATGATGGGCGCGGTGGAAGCAGAAGGCTTCACGACCGTGAAGGCACGCCAGCTCCATAAGGGGATTCCAGTTCTTGGAACCATCGTTACTTTGGAAGATGGAAATACGAATAACGTTTTTAGCGAACTGCGCTCGCTTTCGCTCTCGATTGAACCACGCGTAAGTGAAGAACAAGCGCTCGGAATCGCCCAAGGATTTTCGAAAAATGCAATCGCGCGCAAGCCACAACTTGCGATCATGCCTTCCAGCGACCGAAGTTTGAATCGTCTCACGTACTGGGTGGATGTACCGTCGACGAAGGTCAATCCAGGCGTAGAAGTCGTCATTGATGCGATGAACGGTCAAGTTCTCGCTGAAATTCCGAAAGTTCATACTGCTGCAGATGCGGCGTTGGCTCCGATCACTGTCATGGACGCGAAAGAAGACCACATGATCATCGATCCTGTGTTTTCGGAGCGCAGTCCTGCTGAAGTGATGCTTGGTCTTCGTCCGAAGCTTTTGGGCTGCACGATTTCGGATCCAGTCACTGGAAAATCGAAATATTTTGATTCGGAAGAAAAATGTAACGCGTTCTTCCAGGACACTGATCCTGATTTACACACGCGCTGTCAGGCTGTTTTGAAGGACAGCATCCGTGATGGACGTTCGTTTGCGGTCGGATATGACCCGAAGAAATGCGCATTCCCATTCGTGGACTCTCAACAACTTGAAGCTCCGAGCGTTCCTGCGCAGAAGGCGTATGATAACACGAAGCTTGTGTTGGAATACCTTCGCGACGAATTGAACCGTAATAGTTACGACGGTAACGGCGGTGAAATGGTTTCTGTTGTGAACGGCGGAGTGAAACTTTCAAACGCCGCCTGGTTCAGTGACCAAAACATCATGGTCTACGGCGCAGGTGACGGAGTTGAGTTTGGTAATTTCACTCAGCTTGTCGATGTCGCCGGTCACGAGATGACCCACGGGATGGTGTCTAAAACCGCTAATCTTTCATACATGGATGAGTCTGGTGCATTGAACGAGGCAGTTGCAGACTTCTTCGGTAAGATGATCGCAAAAGACGGGCACTGGTTGATCGGTAAGGGTCTTTATAAATCCGACCCGAACAGAGGTCTTCGTAGCCTTGAGAAGCCATCGATGTACGACGCTCGTTTCATCGATCAGCTAGGTGTGAAGTCTCGTAAGCCTTATCCTGAAACCTTAGCTCAGAAGTTTCAGTCGTTTGGCGAATGTAATGCGGACAATGATCGCTGCTATGTTCACACGAACTCGACGATCATCAGTCACGCGTTCTATAGCATCCACCAGGCTTTGGGTCGCGAGAAGGCCCAAAAGATCCTCTACAATGCTTTGATTCGCTACATGACGTCGCTCACGAACTTCAGAGGCGCAGCCGCTGCACTTCGTAAAGCGTGCTCGGATCTCTATGATCCAGCTTCTTGTGCTTTAGTCGACAATTCGCTCAAAGCGGGCGGGATGTAATTCAAGCTTCGGAGGGCTTCGACTGTGCTCATCTTGGGCGCGTAGCCGAAATCCTTTCGAATCGCTTTGTCAGAAATAATTGTAGGATATTTGAAGAAATCGACGAGGTGGCGAGGGTAGTAATGCCCGAGCCACTTCATCATTTTTATAGCAGGCGTGCTTAAGAATTCCGGCACTGCGATTTCTTTAGCCCCCACGATCTCGATCGCACGGGAAAATGGGATCACACCTTCTCCCGCGACATTATAAATCCCGGACTTACTGCCCTCGAGGACGAGCTTTACGGCGTTTGCGATGTCGCTTTCGTGAATGAACTGCTGAAGAGGGTCGTATCCCATGAGTACGGGAACCATCTTCGAGCGCAAAGAGCGGGAAATCTGGTTATTAATCCGCGTTCCGATGATGTTCGTTGGGCGAAGGATACTAGTTCTGATGTTTCGATTTTTTAGGGAAAAGGCGACTGAAACGTTATCGAGTTCGACGGCGTCCGTAATCTCGGGAAAAGTATGACTCGCTAAAAGCGCATCGTCTTCTGTGATGTAGAGGTGGTTGTGTTGGTGGGCGCCGTAGACGTGAAATGTACTCATCACAACCACGGTCTTAATTCCGTAGTGCAGGCACTGATCGAGGAGACTTCGTGTCCCCAGAACGTTTGTGTTAAAGCGCGTAGTTCGGCGGATGTTCGCAGCGATAGGTACGCGACCGAGGTGAATAAGTGCGTGGAACTTGTGTTGCCTAAAAATCTCACTCATCCGTCTTTGGCGATAGTCGAGGTTAAAAAACTCACCTGGAAATACTCGCCCCTCAGGCAGGGGGCGCGGGTCGACTCCGATTAAGGTGTGTTCCTTTTGTAAGAGTTCCGCAACGACCTCGGCTAAACCTCCGGCTGCACCGGTGATCAGGATTTTGCTCATTTCGCGGCTCCTGTAAAAATTTTCTCTCCTCGAATCTTAAGACCAGCCTCGATTTCGAATCGGAGCGCGTTTTTTACTTGTTCCACAAGGCGCTCGACCTCTGAGTCGGGGGCGTCAGGGTCTCCGCTCAAGAGAAGGGGAGCGCCATATCGAATCGTAACTTTCGTAGGGAGTGGAATCGGACCCGTAGGAACGACAGGGATGTAGGGGATACCGAGAGATTTCGCAAGCGGCGCTAATCCGCTAATCGAGGGAAGGGACTCCTCCATGCCGATAACGGCAGTTGGAACAATCGGACTCTTCGTTTCAAGCGCAAGCCTGACGAAACCAGTACCGAAACGTTGGAGTTCGTAACGATGAAAAATCGTCTTCCCGCTTCCACCTACGCCTTCAGGGAAGACCATTACACATTCGTCATTTTCAAGGAGATCACGACAATTCCGAACATCTCCCGTGATCTGACCGCAGCGTGCGAAGAAAGTGCTGATCCAGGGCAGGGAGGGTGCCCAGCGTTCGACCATTCCCCGCGCCAGACGCGGGGGATTTCCCTCCAGGAGGAGTGATGCAGTCACCAGCATTGCATCGATGGGAACTTGTCCCCCATGGTTTCCGATAATGAGGCAGCGACCCTTTGGGATATTTTCGATTCCGGTTGTTTCGACGCGAAAATATTTACGGTAAAACCACGCAACCGAGCTCACAGCAGCCTGAAGCGCAGCTGGGCTTACACCCCAGTTGTCATACCCCGTAGAATTAATTCGCGTGAGAGCGAGTTGAATCCGGCCCTTCTCTTCTTCGGTGAGGCTTGATTGGATGAATGTTTCTTTCAACTTCTTAAACATACTGCCCTTCGTGAACGTTTAGATGGAATCCCAAATAAACTTTTCGTTTTCGAACGCATGGTTCGCGAGTGACTTGATGAGTTCATCGTCGTTGTCGTCAATTTTCCCGAAGTTCGACTTCGTTCTTCGGCGGACCTGACCCGAGAAGACTTGAAGAATTTCTAGCTCCTTGGTGCAGTTCCCGATCCCTTTTTCCTTGATGGTGGAATCGACGCGACTGAGGACACAGGCGAGAACGAAAAGATCAATCATGATGTCGGCAAACCGTTTGGTTGCGAATTGTTTACCGATAATGTTCTTTCCGTGCTTCTTCAGAATTTTGTCTGCACCCACTGCAAGATCTCGCACCCCGTCTTCAAAGATTTCTTTGAAGGACTCGAGCGCAGGATCCAGTTTTGTGAAGCTTGTTTTATTTCCGCCAACTCCGGTTGCGAGCTGAGCTTGGCGAAGGGCATATTCGGTCAGTGTACCGAAGCCCTTGATCGGGTCGTTAAAAATTCCCTCTAAGCTCGAGGAAAGTTCTTTTAACTGTTTACCCACATCGTTCATCGCGGTGAGGGCGATGAAGAGGCGAAGGATGTCGTTTGTACCCTCGAAAATCCGATAGATTCGAGTGTCTCGAACGATTCGTTCATACGGAAACTCGCACATATAACCGTTTCCGCCCGCGGCCTGTAAGGCCTCGTCGGCCGTGCGAGTGAGGCATTCGGTTGCGAAAACTTTTGAGATAGCGGCTTCGACGCCGTACTCTTTATAACCCTGGTCGATGAGGCCAGCGACCATATTCACGACGGATTCGGACGCGTAACATTCCACGACCATGTGTCCGATTTTTTGTTTAATGAGACCGAACTCGGAAATGGGTCTTCCGAACTGCTGACGTTCTTTGCATTGTTTTGCGGTCATCTCGATGAGTTTTTTCATCGATCCGATGCATCCGCCTCCCAACCCGGTTCTGCCGGAGTTGAGTACGTTCATCGCGACCTTAAAACCTTTACCCACCTCTCCAATGACGTGATCCTTTGGAACTCGGACATTATCGAGCATGATCGTTGTGGTAGAGGAAGCGCGAAGACCCATCTTGTCTTCGTGTGGCCCGTTGGTGACTCCGCCCATGTCACGCGTTACGATAAATGCTGTGATTTGGCCTTCCTTCGTGTCAGTTCTGGCGAAGACCGTGAAGAAGTCTGCGATCCCACCGTTCGTGATCCAAAGTTTTTGTCCGTTCAGAACCCAGTGGTCCCCATCCTGTACAGCCTTTGTCTTAATGCTGGCCGCGTCTGATCCTGCACCGGGTTCAGTAAGACAGAAAGCGGCGATCATCTCACCGCTTGCGAGCTTCGAATAATATTTCTTTTTCTGTTCGTCGGTACCGAAGAGGAGGAGTGCGCGCATTCCGATCGAAGAGTGCGCTCCTGCAGTAATCGCGATCGAGCCATCGTATCGCGCGAGTTCTTGAAGTGTGCGCGAATAGGCTGTGCTGTTCATCCCCATTCCACCCGCTTCTTCTGGGATGATGAGGGAGAAGAGTCCCAGGGCTTTCATCTCTTCGATGACTTCCTTAGGTAGCTCTCCCTGGCGATCCCATTTTCGAAAGTCTTCATTTCTGTCTTTGAAAGTGGCTTGAAGTGCATCTGCGACGCCGCGCAGGAGCTCTTTATCGGATTCTTTCGTTTTTGGATACGGGAGGATGATGTCCTCCTCGATGTATCCCAAACAGAGCGATCTCATGAAGCTGGCTGAATTTTTGTCCATATGACTATCTATTGTGATGGATGAGCTTACTGATGGATACGAAGAATCGACGAGATGTAAAAATTTTAATCTCGATTGAAAAGTTTCCGTCAGGATTTCGACGCCAGAGAACTTTGCGATCGGCTTAGACCCCATGCTAAACTTGGAGAACGGTAACAACCGATGAGTTATTCACACCCCAGGGTCGCATAATCGACCAGAGAAAGAGTCCTTAAGTCATGAAAAAACTCCGCATCTCGTTTCTGCTTGTCGTCGGCACACTTCTGTTTTCAGCTCAGAGTTTTGCAAAATCGGAGCCGAACTTTCTCAGCGGTGCGGTCATGCCCCAACTCTTTAATCTCTACCTGCGATTTCACTATGTGCATCATCAGATGAACGATGAGTTGAAAAAAAGAACCGTCGAACAATTTATTAAAACGATTGATCCTTCCAAGACGCTCCTACTTGAGGACGATGTGGAAAAAATGAAGAAGGATCTCGTCAGCATGTTTAAAACGATGGATGAAGATGAGTGTTCAAAACTCGATGAAGCTTACAGCGTGCTCGTTAAGCGCGCGGAAGAAAACGAAAAGTTCGCGAAGGAATTTTTAGGTGATTCCTATAAGTTAGATGAGAACACCGAACTCATTACGGATCCCGATAAGCGCAAGTATCCAAAAAACATGGATGAGAAAAAGGCACTTCTTTCGAAGTTGATTCACTTTCAAGTCTCGAACTATCTCATCACGAAAACAAAGCTGCCCGAAGCAAAGAAGAACGTGGCACACAACTACGAGCTGTCATCGAAGCGCATTCGCGAAAAAACCGCGGATAAGCGATATGTAGATTTCGCAGAAGCATTTTCGACGGCGCTTGACCCTCATTCGAGTTATTTTTCGACCGACGCGCTTGAAGAATTTAGGATCAATATGCAGTTGTCACTCGAGGGAATTGGCTGTTCTCTGAGTTCGCAGGACGGATTCACTACGGTTGAAGAAGTCATCCCGGGCGGCGCAGCGGATCGCATGAAGGTTCTACAGCCTAAGGATAAAATCATTGCGGTCACTCAAGAGGGTCAAAAGCCTCAGTCTGTTATTGATATGGATTTGAGCGATGTTGTTCGCCAAATTCGAGGGAAAAAAGGCACAAAAGTTACCCTCACGATTCTGCGACAAGGCGATAAGACGATTAACTTCGATGTGACGATTGTTCGCGACAAAATCGACATCAAAGAATCTGCCGCTAAACTCACTTATGAAACCAAGAAAGTGGGCGATAAGACGTTTAAAATCGGGATGATCGATCTCCCTTCGTTTTATGGTGGTGGGAAAGATGGCCGCTCGAGCTTCACCGATATGAAAAAGTTGGTTGTGGAAGCGAATAAGAACAAGGTTGACGGCTTAATTTTGGATCTTTCTCGTAACGGCGGTGGCTTGCTGGATGATGCCGTAAAAATTGCGGGTCTTTTCATTAAGAAAGGGCCGGTTGTTGCGACTAAAAGTTCTGATGAAAAGGTCGATATCCTCGCGGATCGCGACGATGAAATCTATTATTCGGGGCCGCTTCTTGTCTTAACGAGTCGTTTGAGTGCGTCGGCATCCGAGATTTTAGCGGGTGCTCTGAAGGATTATCATCGCGCGATGATTGTGGGGAGTGACCACACCTTCGGTAAGGGAACCGTTCAAGTCGTGACCGACCTGCCGAGTGGGATGGGTGCGATGAAAGTTTCGACGGGAATGTTCTTTATTCCTGGCGGTTACTCTACGCAGCACCGCGGAGTGATGAGTGATATTGAACTTCCGTCGCCGTACACTACGGATGATGTAGGGGAGAAGACGATGGACTATTCTCTGCCACCCCAGAAAATTTCAACCTTCACCGGGAGTGACATTAATGTCGATGATCCAAAGAAAAAATGGGTCGCGATTAATGATGAGCTCGTTCAGCGCCTGAAAGAGAATTCAAAGCAGCGTGTGAGTAAAGACACGAAATTCATCGAGATCTTAAAAAACCTCGATGAGGTGAAGAAAAATAAAGGCGTGATCCGTTTGGCTGATATGAAAAAGAAGGCCGAAGAAGAGAATAAAAAGGACGAAAAGACCAAGCGCGATCGCAAGAAAGAGAAGATTAAAGAAGTTCAGGCCCCTCTCGTTTCAGAAGGTCTGAATATCATGGCGGACTGGCTCGCAGCCCCGCCGCCGCTCGCAAGTAACGGAAAATAATCGAAGTTGGATCGTTATTCGGCGATGAAGTGTTTCGCGATCATCCATGGGATGACCAGATAGAGAAGTGTGTCGCGGACGAGGTAGTAAGCGAATACGCCTGCGACCACTTTCCATCCGTATCTTTTAAATATGCCACGGAAGCCCGCCTCTTTAAAAGTCACACGGACTTCGGAAAGAATCGTTTTAATCTTTCCTTGGCGTCGGGTAGTGCTGGCTTCGACCGGGATTTCCATCGGGATCAATTCTTATCTAGAAATAGGTACGAATAGCTAGCCTGAAGTCGGCCTTTTTTGATCAAATACATCCCCGAGGCGGGACCATTGTGATCCGCCAAGCCGCGA
>CAYOJT010000125.1:0-8759 GCA_964404365.1 uncultured Bacteriovoracaceae bacterium | reverse complement strand
CCCGTATGGTTTGGTCCTGGCGCCTAGCCGTGAAATCGCTCTTCAAACTGCAGAAAATTTGAAGATCTTCGGTGAGCCTTTGGGTGTCCGATCCGCTGCCCTAATCGGCGGAATTGATATCCGTCACGATGAGAAAGCTCTGAAAAATTATCCTCAAATTTTAGTCGCGACACCGGGTCGCCTTTGCGATCACCTCGAGCGCGGGAACGTTTGGCTCGATTTTATCGAGATCCTGGTGCTCGATGAAGCTGATCGAATGCTGGACATGGGATTTGCGGATCAACTCAGTCGCATCATGGGACAAACCCCAAGCAATCGACAAACGCTTCTTTTTTCGGCCACCGTTCCACCGAGCGTCGATAAGCTCGCCCAACGAATTCTCTATGAACCAAAGCGCGTGAGCGTAGGAAAGCCCGTTTCGGCCGCAAAAACCGTCGAACAGAGTTTTATTTTCACATCCGAAGAAGCCAAGGTTCGCGAGCTTCACAATATCCTCATGAACGAACCCGGTACCGTTTTCGTATTCACTCGCTCTAAAGACCGCACTTCACGGCTCTGGAGATCGCTCAGATCTCGCGGTTTTTACGATGCAACCCAGATTCATTCCGATCTTCTCCAGTCTCACCGCGAACAAGCTCTCGCTGACTTTAAAGAGGGAAAATTTCGCGTCCTCATCGCAACGGATGTAGTCGGCCGCGGTATCCATGTCGATAATGTCGCGCACGTCGTAAATTTTGATGTGCCCCGTGAGGCGGAGGATTACGTTCACCGAATCGGAAGGACTGGACGCGCTGACATGAGCGGAAAAGCTACAACGCTCGTCACTCCGACAGACCGAAATAATCTGAAGAAAATCGAACGTATGATCGGAAAAAAAGTGGGCACCCCAGAAGGTTCAAGTGAACCCAGACATTCCGATGATCGCCCTCGCGGAGATAAACCGCACGGAAGAAGTTCGCGCCGCCACGAACGCGGCCCACGAAAAGAAGCGGCCTCTCAGGCTCCAAAGGCTACGGGCGCCGGAAAAATCACTCCAAAATCCTAAAACGTACATCAGCAGCACGAACAATGAATCTCATTCAATGTCTATGGATTAGGCTCTTCCACTAAAGTGGTCTTTTTTATTTCCCTCGCACAGTCAAAACAAATTCAAAAATTTCAAACAGTCCTCGTGGGCTTATTTCATACCGGACTATGAATAGTTTTTTACGGTTCGCCCGGCAGGATGCGCACTTTCGCGAAGCGAAAGCGGGCGAGTGTAGGATTGCACGAGTAGTAAAAAACTATTCATAGTCCGGTATGAAATAAGCATCACTGCGGAACTCATTTTTGAATTTGTTTTGACTGTGCGAGGGAAATAAAAAAGGCGACCTCTAGGGGAGGCCGCCTAATCCAAGAAACAACGAATAAGATTAATTGTTCGCTGCTTTTTGTACGTTTGCTGCTTGTGGACCCTTTGGGCTCTCGATCAATTCGAAATCGACTTTCATGCCTTCAGAAAGGGTCTTGAAACCTTCTCCAGAGATCGCGGTGTAATGAACGAAGATGTCGCCATTAACGCCGTCGGCCGTAAGAAAACCATATCCTTTAGAATCGTTGAACCACTTCACTAATCCGGTTGCCATAAATACCCCCTATGAATGCTTTAGGTGCAACTCTGTGTTGATACTTAATTCCTGACTTAGGATGGGGTTCTGGTCAACTTAAAAAAACAATATCCTGTGGGTCGATCACTCGACACCACAGGATATAGTGGTTCAACTTTGACTAACGCAGCGCCGATTTTTAGCGCTTACGATCGCGGCGCAAAACCGGTGTTCTGCATCACTGGGTTTTGCGTCGTTAACTGATGTTGAATCAGCGCAGGGTTCTGCTGAACTTGCTGCGTGTTCAACGCGGTGCCGTTACTCATGAACACCGAGAGTGGAGTGCTCTGAGTGTTCGTCGCAGTTTGTGTCGCGAACGGGTTAGCTGGCAACGCGCTGTTTAAGAAGGGGTTGTTCGAAGCAACTTGATTCGTCACACCGGTGTTCGGGATCACACCGTTTTGTTGCTGACCGTTCACCGCTGCGGTTTGAACCGGAGCTGCAAACGGGTTCGGAATCATGTTCGCGTTCGCAACCGATGGATCCAAGACACCTTGCTGTTGTTGGAAGAACGCTTGGCAAGCCGATGCCGCCATCAAACCTTGTTCGCAGGATCTGCGAGTGTTGATTTGGGTCTGGATGTCGTTTGCAGTCTTCGCCATCAACTGAACTTCTTTGAAGGCGTCCGTTGATTTGATCGTGCTCTCGAGTTGCATACATTGAGCGCTTGCGACCTTCTGGCCACCTTCACTCATACAGCCTGCTTCAATCATTTTAGAATTGAATTGAGCCATCTGGAGTTGGAGTGCGTCTTTGAAGTTCGGTGAGTCGATACCCTCAGAGACAGAACGTTGGAAGTAGACCTTGTTCTGTTGTGCTTCGAGAGCTGCGAACTCCTTCTCACCGAGAAGCGGGCGAAGCGTTTCAAGAGTCTTGAGTTGGCGATCGCGCGCATCCTTCGTCAAGGAGGTAGGATCGGTCAACTCTTTCGCTGCGATTTTCGAAAGAACCGCAGTGACTTCAGGAACAAGTTTAGAATCTTGGGATGCAAGCTCTAACATTCTGTCTTTAATCTCTTGGAGTTTATCCGAATCGGTTGCGCGAATTCCGTTCAGCTCTCTCATCAAGATTTTAAGTTCGCCTGCATTCTGAGCATGCTTCAGACCAGCGATGTATTTGTCATCGATCGACTCGTCATCCGTGTCTTCAGCATGTTCTTCGAGGTATTCGATCGCTTCAAGCGCTTGTGGGCGACCGCGACAATCTGCAGCGTATTTCACGCATGCGTCGAGTTTAGCTTGAAGGATTTTCTTTTTAAGCTTATCCGCTTCGGCTTTCAAAACTTCTTCGCTCGTATAAACGAGTGCCTTCAATTTCTTTTCTTTGACGTCGAATCCCGTCAACTGCTCAGGAGCGTTCTCTTCTGCCTCGACCCCCTGCGGGATATCAGCATATGGATCTCGTTTACTGAGTTTTTTAGAAACGAGAACGATCTTTTTGTCTTTAGCCTTTTCTTTTGCTTCAGCCGACATCTGGTCGAGGTCGAGTTTAGCGCCGTCCTTTTCGGAAAGTTTTGCGCAGGAACTCTTATCTTCTACGATTTCGCATTTCAGCTTCGAGTGATTTAAGCAGTCTGCTGGACCACCTTTGAACTCGACTCGAAACGATGCATCGTCTGGCGTCGCAGTGACCGTGAATAGGTCCATACACTCTTTTGAAGTGACACCTGCTAGGTGAACCGTCTTTTCCTCAGAATCGAGGGTTGCAGAAAAATTTTTGAAAGCTTTCGACATCATCGCTTTCGTCATTTCGCGTGGGCCTTCCATCGCGACCGGCTGAGCGGTGGGCGATGCGCTCGGAAGCGGGCTAGAAATGGCCGAAGCTGAAATCGGTAAAATCGCGAGCGATGCTGCTGCAACTACAATGAACTTTGAACGACTCATAACTCTTACTCCTCAAGTCAGCTCAATCAGGGAAAGGCTGACATCTTATTAACGATCTGCGTAAATCATCCAGACTACGCAGAGACTCTCTCAGGCTTAAGTAAAGCAAAGCCGGGGCCAAAATGACACTGTGTGTCTTAAAAAATATAGTAATGATTTCAGATGTTTATCATCTGAATTCTTTTTGCCTCCCTACCCAGCGAGCACCCTCGATGTTCAGGGATTTAGGCACTGTCTACGCATTAGACGCTTTCTTGTTCACCCCCATGAGCCAAGTTAGGCTGAGCCATCCATTCGATTTGAAGTTCAACGCGTCTATCGACTCATAGAGGGGAGATCCCATGGCACTTAATGTTCGCGAATTTGAACAAGTCATTCACTGCAACGATTCGAAATCCGGTCTCCGGGCGATCATTGCGATCCATTCCACAGCGCTCGGACCTGCGGTGGGTGGTTGCCGAATGTGGGCCTACCAGTCGGACGAAGAAGCACTCACCGACGCTCTCCGACTCTCTAAAGGAATGACTCTAAAAGCCTCCATCTCGGGTCTCAATTGGGGCGGCGGAAAATCAGTCATCATTGGAGATTCAAAGACTCAAAAATCGCCAGAGCTTCTGAAAAAATTTGGAGAGTTCGTAGATCGTCTCGGCGGCCACTACATCACCGCGAAAGATGTCGGAATCGGTTCAGATGATTTGAGAACCATGAAAGCAAAAACGAAATGGGTTTTAGGAATCGATGGCGAAAAGGGTTCCTCGGGCGATCCTTCACCTGCAACCGCTTGGGGTGTTTACCAGGGAATGAAAGCTTCGGCTAAACACGGATTAGGTTCCGAATCCCTTCGCGGCGTCTCTGTCGCTATGCAAGGACTCGGCGCTGTCTCATTTGGAATGCTCGATCATCTCACCAAAGAAGGCGCAAAAGTCATCGGATGCGACATCGATCCCGTTCGAGCGAAAAAAGCCCAGGATCAATATGGAATCCAAACGGTGGGAGTCGATGAAATCTACGACGTAAAGTGTGACATCTTTTCACCTTGCGCGCTCGGTGCTTCCATCAACGCCCAAACTCTCCCGCGCATTAAAGCAAAGATCATTGCCGGTGCCGCTAATAACCAGCTCGGGACTGACGAAATCGGAATCGAAGTCATGAAACGCGGAATCGTCTACGCCCCCGACTACGCAATCAACGCGGGTGGACTGACCAATATTTATCACGAGATGATGGTGGACGGTGGTTATAACCACGACCGTGCATTTTCACACATCGCTAAAATCAATCAAACCATCGATCAAATTCTCACTCGCGCAAAAGCCGAGGGACTCCCATCGTCGGTCGTCGCTGATCGCATCGCAGAGGAACGCGTAAAAAATGCAGCTCAAACCCGCTGATCCATTTGGACTCAATCGCGTCGTTCAACCAAAAGGTTCCCTTCCCCAACAAGCGGAATCCGTAAGTGCGGATTTGCCCATCGCTGAAGACGAGCTTCTCATCGAAGTGGAGTGCCTGAATATCGATTCAGCATCTTTTCATCAAATCAGCGAAGCGAACCAGGGTGATGTAAAGAAAATCGAGAATCATATTCTCGAACTTGTGAAAAAACGAGGCAAACACCACAACCCCGTTACGGGGTCAGGGGGGATGCTCATCGGACGCGTGACTCAAGTGGGACCGAAATTTCCCACTCATGAAAAGCCCGTCAAGGTGGGTGACCGAATTGCAACGTTAGTCTCCCTTTCACTCACCCCGCTTTCGATTCGAAAAATCAAAGCGATCCATACGAAAATTGATCGCGTCGACATCGAAGGCCACGCCATACTTTTCGCAACCGGAATATTCGCACGCCTTCCGACCGATATCCCGGATAAAGTCGCTCTCGCCGTTCTCGACGTCGCAGGCGCCCCGGCTCAAGCACGAAAACTCGTGAACGCTGGCGACACAGTGGTCGTCGTGGGCGGCGGTGGGAAATCGGGCGTTCTTTGTTTGTATGAAGCAAAGAAAAAAGGAAACGTAAAAACAATCGCCATCGATTATAGCGATTCCGCGATCGCGCGACTGAAAAAACTGTCTTTTGTCGACGAAATCATCCAAGGCGACGCTCGTCAGGCCATTAAGATATTCGATCAAGTGAAAGCTCTCACAAACGGGAACCTCGCAAACGTCGTAATCAACGTCGCCAATATTCCCGACACCGAGATGTCTTGTATTTTATCGGCTCGGAAAAATGGAATCGTCTATCTGTTTAGCATGGCGACCTCGTTCACGAAGGCCGCTCTCGGTGCAGAGGGCGTGGGAGCAGACGTCGATCTTAGGATCGGTAATGGTTACACCGAAGGCCACGCAGATCTTAGTCTTAATATTTTACGTGAAAGTCCTGAACTCAGAAAACTCTTTGAAGAGACCTATACCTAATGGCACACCTCAAACTCGATACCGCTAAAATCGCGCGTTGCCGCGAAATCGCTGAAGAAATTTCACTCCCTATCGAGGAGATGATTCGTACACATACAACCGCTGCGATCGAACGCTCTACACTTCGACTCATCGGTGTAAACGGAGCCATTCATCGAAATGGTCAACACTTCCCAGAAGTGAACGCTATCCTGGAGGACTTAAAAGACTCTTCCATCTTATCCGACGGAATCCTCCGCTACTTCGTGAATGGGATGATTCAGAAGAAGATGACGGCACAGGAACTTGGAAACGCCGTTGCGACCCGAAAAATCGATCTCCTGAAGCTCCCTATGGCTGATGAGAGCGAAATCCGTGAGAAGGCTCGACAGCTGTGTGAAAAAGGAAAGGCCTGGATCCTAGAATCTCGCGCAAAACGCGACGAGCTCCGTAAAGAAACGGGCGATCGATTCAACGCTGAAGGAAAAGGCGGCCCCCTCCTCTATGTCATCGTCGCAACCGGAAATATCTACGATGACGTCATTCAGGCACGTGCTGCCGCTCAGGCAGGCGCAGATGCCATCGCGGTTATTCGCTCTACCGCCCAATCTCTCCTGGATTATGTTCCGCATGGCGCGACCACTGAAGGATTCGGTGGAACCTACGCGACTCAAGAAAATTTTCGCATCATGCGAGAAGCCCTCGACGATGAGTCGAGGAAACTTGGCCGTTACATTCGCCTCACGAACTACTGTTCTGGCCTCTGTATGCCTGAAATTGCGGCACTCGGAGCCGTCGAGCGCCTGGATTTCCTTCTCAACGACGCCATGTATGGCATTCTATTTCGCGACATCAACATGAAACGAACCCTGATCGATCAACACTTCTCGCGAAGAATCATCGCACAATCGAAAATCGTGATTCACACGGGCGAGGACAACTACCTCACTACCGCCGACGCAGTCGAAAACGGTCACCAGGTTCTCGCTTCGCAGTTCATTAACGAGCGATTTGCTCTCAATGCAAAGATGACTCAAGACCAGATGGGATTGGGTCACGCACAAGAGATGGATCCGGAGCATCCGAATGTTTTTCTACTCGAAATCGCTCGCGCCCAGATGACCCGCGACATTTTCCCAAAATCACCGATCAAGTTCATGCCCCCCACGCGCCACAAGAGCGGCGACATCTTTTACTCGCACCTCATGGATGCCATGTTTAACTTCGTGGGAGTGCTTACGGGTCAAACGATTCAGCTCCTCGGAATGATGACCGAAGCAATGCACACCCCACTCCTTCAAGACCGTTGGATCGCGATTAAAAACGCGCGCTACATTTTCAACGGTGCAAAGGACCTTGGGAACGAAATTTTATACAAACCGGGCGGAATGATCGAGCGTTGGGCTGAGAAGGTTCTTGACGACACGCTCGCTCACCTTGAGATGATCCGCACTAAAGGACTGGTTCAAGCCATCGGCGAACGTGCGTTTGCCGAAGTGAAGCGAACCGAAACGGGTGGTAAGGGTCTAAACGGCGTTTTTAAGAGATCCGAGAAATACCTGAACCCATTTTTTGATATCTTATAGGGCAAACAACATGAGCTCAGCACCCTCTCACTCCAAACATCACGCAGCTCCAGGACCGCATAAGCCTGATCCGAAGAAGATGAAGCCTTATGGCGACATCTTAAACGACGGGACTGTTCAAATCTGTTTTACGCTACCCGTTCACGCCTCCCCCGAGGCTCGCGAAGCGGCCGTTCAGATCGTCCAAAAAATGGGTCTCGACGGAATTAAAGTCGCGACGATGGAGAGCGTCGGCGAAGGTTTTTCGATGTTCGTGATTTACGCTCACGTAAAAACCACAATCGACTTCACGGCGATCAGTGTCGTCAAAGTCGATGCGGAGAAGCGTGCGCGCGGTGAAATCGATGAAATCATCAAAACGCACATCGGACGGAAGCTGGTCGTGCTCGGCGCTTGTACGGGTTACGACGCTCACACGGTCGGCATTGATGCCATCATCAACATGAAAGGTTTCGCAGGCGACTATGGTCTCGAACGTTATCACTGGCTAGACGCTCGAAACCTAGGCGCTCAGGTCTTGAACGAGGAACTTTTGAAACTTGCCGTATCCGAGAAGGCTGATGCCATCCTCGTTTCTAAGGTTGTCACTCAACACAACATCCACATCCGCGACCTTAAGGACCTCATCCAACGCGCAGACAAACTTGGACTTCGCGATAAACTCATCTTCGTCGCAGGTGGACCTCGGGTTACCCACCCTCTCTCGCTCGAGTGCGGATTCGATGCCGGGTTCGGCGTGGGCACCAAACCTTCCGATGTAGCGAGTTATATCGTCGAGGAGTTCCTGAGACGTCGTGAAATGAACGAGGGCATTCCAAATCCGTTGAAAAAAGCTGATGAGAAGCCCACTCAGAAGGTTTTGGCAAAAAAATCTACTCCGAAACCGGTAAAGGTTAAGAAACCTGTCCCGAAACCGAAGAAAAAACCTTCCGGTTCTAAGAAACATAAGAAATAATCGATTCAACTCATGGCGAAATCAAAAACACAGTTTGGAGACCTCGTTGGACGCGAAAGGGAACTTTCGCGCGTTCGCGCTTGTCTCGCCGCCTCGCGCTCTGTGCTTTTGGAGGGTCCAGTGGGTGTCGGGAAAACAAGACTTGCGATTTCCGCCACACAAGAGGCGAAGAAGAAAGTTTTTCGGATCGATGGCGATAGCCGTTATTCGGAACAGAAACTGACGGGCTGGTTTGATCCACCGGCTGTCATGAAAAAGGGATTCAAAAAAGACGCCTTCATCGCTGGGCCATTGATCG
>CAYOJT010000124.1:0-8846 GCA_964404365.1 uncultured Bacteriovoracaceae bacterium | reverse complement strand
CGGAAATGTTCATGCGATCTTAAAATGCAGGAACTGGGCCTTATTTTGATTTCTTTGGCTTAGCCTTAGGCGCTGGAGTCGCGTCGTAATTCACGGGAGCGTCGGCGCCCGGATTCATGAGTTCTTCGTCCGGTGGAAGATCGGGCATCGCGGTATCCGGAGCTGGCGGTGGTGGCAGAGCGCTCGGCTCCTCGGCAGGGAAAGATTCAGTGGTCGCCTTTTTAGTATCAGCTTTCGCCTTTGGAGCGGGCGCAGCTTCCGTATCCGATGGCGGTGGTAAATTATTTAAGTCATCGCTTGGAGGCGGAGGGGCGCCTTCCTCGAGCGGAGTTTGATCCGCAGGAGGTGCCGCGCCATCTGCAGGAGCTTCAGGTTTAATCTCACTCGTCTCACCTTCAGGGGCGAGGGGTTGCCCTTCTTCAGGTAATCCTTCTGGAACGATCGTTTCCGTAGGTTGATCCGGTTTAGGTTGATCCTGGTAGTCTTCGAGCTGTTTCAGCTCGCGTTCTTCTTCAGTTCCAAGTTCTTGGTTATTGTCGAGTTTATCGAGCCAATCTTCGTCTTCTCCCGGCTGACCTGAGCCACGTGGACGGTCACCGTCGTATCCGCGAGCCTTCTCGCCGTTCATATAATAGCGGCTGTAGTAATCTTCGACGTCCGTCATGAGGACGAGTGGAGTCTGGTCCGCGAGCGTATCTTTACTCCAGAGAATAGTTCCCATCGCAAAGTCTTCGCACATCTGGACAACCTGAACATCCCCATGAACGAGCATGTTCGATTCGGTGAGGAACTTAGAAGTCCTCGGGTCGCGATACTGGAACACGCGATAGATCATGCCGGGTTCAATTTCATCTCGCGATCCGCGATCGATATAGACCCAGCGGTGCTGTCCGGTCAGGAAGGTCGAACTATTTTTCTCGAGGATCATTGTCGCTGCATGAGCGGTTTTTCCTGGGATCGGATCCTTAATTTCCGCTCGGTCGGGCATCGGAATGATCAGATCGCCGCGTTCCGCAAGCCCCTTGAGGGCAGTGATCGTACCGAGCCACACGCCATCATTCACTCCAATGATTCGGACCTGGCCCTTGATGGTGTAGGAGTAAGCATCGCGTTCCGAGGAGCGGATTCGTAGGGGTTCGCGCGAAACGATCGCGTAGGTCTTATCGCTCTCGAGACCTGGTTCGCCAAACGACTCCAGCGAAATTTCGTCCGTCAGCATCGCGTAGTTACTGGATGTGCGAGTTCCTTGAATCTCACCAATGGCTTGAATCGGAGCGCATGTGACTAGATAGTCGAGCTCAAATCCCGTTGTCGATTTTCGAAGGAAAACACGGCTACGAGAATCGAATCCGTCTTTATCGACCTCGGGTGGCTTCAGCTCTTTAACTTTTTCCCAGCGTTGCGTCTCTTTGAGTTTCTGCCACTCGTCAGAGGGCTTTGGAGTTTTTTCGTCGTAGGGCGCGCCGGGTCTGTCAGACGACGGATCGTAGGGCGCTTCTGCGATCAACGGAGAGGAATTCACGCCAGGCGCAGATGTCGTCCCGTTTTCAAGTCGCACGGGGGCGCCTGGAGTCGCCGAACGTGAAGTTGATCCACCGTTCTTCAATTCGATCGTGGGAAGACTCGATCCACTCCCCGGATTAAAAACGAGCGCCTGACCCGGATAAATCATGTGGGGATTCAGGATGTTTTGGTTATTGATCTGCCAAACTTTCGGCCAGTATTTCGAGTCACCGAAGAGACGTCCAGAAATCGAATAAAGATTGTCGCCTGAAAGGATGTCGTAGGTTTCGTCTGATTTTGGACCCGCGATGGAGGCCCAATCCGTATCCGAATAACCTTTCAGACCCTTAGAAATTTGTTTGCTCTGTTGTTCAGGAGAAATAGCCGAACTCGCCGTGTGAGCGACGAAACAGGCGGAGGCAGATAATGCAAACTGCAGAGTGAGGCGAAAGCGAAGCGAGTGGCGCATTCGTTAGCCTGCACCTCCAGTGGGTGGAGCATCAAGCGCACTCGGTGCCGCGCCAGTTCCGCTCTCCGAAGTGGGTGCACTCGAAGGCTGCGAGGAAGGAGCGTCTGCTGTAGGAATTGTGTCGAAAGTTGTTGTACCACTTTGGGACGACTCAATCGGTTTCACCGTATCAGTCGGAGCCTGGATTTGAGCGCCTTTTGCTTTTGAATTTGTATTCGTTGGCGAAGCGATTGCGATCCCCGTGTTGGGTGACCAGAGGCGCTTTAAGTCGCGAGCGGCGGGTGAAGATGGGAAAAGTGCATCCAGTTGAGCACGGTAGCGTTCGGCATCGGAGGCGTTACCGATTTTTTGAGAACAGAGAGCAAGTTTTGCGTAACTGTCGGCAACGCGGCTCGAGCGCTCGAAAGTTTGAATCAATTTTTGGAATTCTTGTTCAGCGATGCGGTATTCGCCTTGGCGATAATAGCTTTCGGCGAGGAAATACTGAGCCTGGTCGGCGATGGGGTGGCGAGGGAAGGTTTCAAGAAAAGCGGAGAATCCTAAGATCGCTTCCGGATATCGATCGGAGTCAAAAAGAGCCTTGCCCTGTCTGAAGCTTTGAACTCCCGAATCGTTATTGAAGCCCTTCTCAGGATCACTGCCGTAGATCTGTGGCTTCGGAGCTGAGCCCGCTTTTATTTTCGGGGAGTCAAAATTTTGGCGCATGGGCGGAGGGTTATTTTTCGCGCGAACCTGGGTCTCGAGCTCTTCAACCTTCGCCGTCATTGTGGAAACAGTGCGTTCTAAATCCCGAATTCGTGCGTCTTTTTCCTCAGTGCTCTCCGAGCCCTTAGAGACAGTCTGGCTCGCTGGATTTTGAGCCTTGTCCGAAGTGTCTTCAGCGCGTTCGAAAAGTGTCGAACAGCCTCCTGAAAAGAGGGAAAAAATGATGAGGGACGATCGTATGGCAAACTGCTGTTTCTTCCGTGAAATCATCGCTCTTAGTGTAGCTGAAATAAGCGGAGAGTCAAAGTGTAGAACTCGGGTTCTCTCGAGATAAAAACAGCCTCCATTCGAAGTATTTTTGACCCCACTCACTCGGCAGGTGGTCAGCGGCTTCAGGGGTGCTAAACTGACGGAGTGGGAACACTAGATCCGCCTCAGAGCGAGGCTAAAATCCTGAGGGTTCGACTGCGGAGTGAGGATTCTGCATTCGTGTACTCGATCCTCGAAGCTTCGGGAGGGATCTGTGCCTACTCCACACTCGATTTTAAAACGGGAGATCAATTTCGCGATCTCGAACTAGTCGTGCCGATCGGTCAACTGTCTGAAGTTGAGCGAGTGCTCGAGCGACTGAAAGACGATTTGAAAGGCCAACTCTATGCCCTCGAAGTTCCTGAAGACCGAAACACTAAAAGCTGAACTCGAAAAATTCGGGATCACGAACGTTGATTTTGAAAAGGTGATGAGCGTCGCACTCCGAAATGGTGGAGCGCTTGCTGAATTCTTTTTCGAAGACAAAGAGTCGAGTCGGATTGTTTTCGAAAGTGGGAAGGTAGAAAAAATCACGGACGGTTGTGACCGAGGGGTTGGTCTTAGAATTCTTTTTGATAATCGTTCCGTCTATGGCTATACGACGGATCTATCTCAGGCTTCACTCGAAAAGCTCGCTGAGACGCTCTCGGCAGCGGTTTCAAACTCTTCGGCGCTCAATACCCAGCCGATTGAATGGCGACTCACGAAACAGTCACTCAGTCCCATCGCGAATTACAAAATCGAAAAAGATCCTCGACAAATTGAATTGAAAGACAAGGTTGCAATTGCAGTTCGTGGCGAAAAGGCGGCTCGAGAAATCCTTCCGGATGCGCGTCAAATTATGGCGGTCGTTTTAGATACACTCAGAAAAATTCTGACCATTAATTCAGATGGTGCGATCGCGCGTGATCAAAAGACTTATCTTCAAATGTTTGTTCAGGTCGTCGGGGAAAAAGATGGCCGAACTGAATCCTCCCATGAAACTAATGGGGGATACGTGGGGCTTGAGTTTTTTGATAAAAATCCACCTGAAGAAATTGGGAGGGACGCTGCACGGCGAGTGAAGATACTCCTCGACGCGATCCCCGCTCCAAGCGGCACGATGCCGGTCGTGATGGCTTCTGAAGCAGGCGGTACGATGATTCACGAGGCCGTGGGACACGGTCTGGAGGCGGATCTCGCGTGTAACGGCCTCTCGGTTTATCAGGGGAAAATTGGACAACAAGTAGCCTCGCCATTGGTTACTGTAGTTGATGATGGATCGATTCCAGCGCTTCGCGGATCGTTTGCTCTCGATGACGAGGGGACGCCGTCGCAGAAAAATGTTCTGATCGAAAATGGTATTTTAAAAGGCTACATGGTGGATCGTTTATCCGCGATGAAGTTTGATCTACCCGCAACCGGAAATGGGCGACGTGAGACCTTTCGACATAAGCCGATCGTTCGTATGACGAATACCTACATTGCTCCAGGAAAAGACGATCCGGCACAGATTCTCCGTGACACGAAGTGGGGAATTTTTGTGAAAGCAATGGGTGGAGGGCAGGTCAACACCGTGACGGGCGACTTCGTTTTCGCGGTAACTGAGGGTTACCTGATTCGCAATGGAAAAGTTGCGGAGCCGATTCGAGGTGCGACTCTGGTTGGAAATGGTCCGAAGGCACTTTCTCTTGTTGACCGAGTGGGATCTGATTTTGGTTTTGCGACGGGCACTTGTGGAAAGGATGGTCAAGGAGCGCCGGTCACGGATGCTCAACCGACCATTCGAATACCGGAACTCACGGTGGGCGGAGAAGTGCCCTCCAGTACCTATTGGCCTGATCGGGCAGTATAAGAGGAGGTGTTCCCGATGATCAAAGGTTATTTGCCTTGGATAACTTTGGGCGCCTTCCTCCTTCTGCTGAGTTTTTTCATTTACAAAAAATATTCCGAAACCGATCCCACTTCGGATTGGAATCTCCGCACGCAAAAAATGGACGAACTTCAGAAACAGCTTAAGGCAGCTTCTGAAGAAGTTAAAAAATATCAGGGTACGAGCGAGTGCTCTCGAGATGATCAATGTCGTGTGCTAGGAATCGGTACTCCCGTCTGTGATTTGTATAAATCGTTCGTGATTTACTCGGTTGTTGATGCGAAGGAGGCGGAGCTGCTTCAAGCGATTCGAGTGTTTAATGACGTGCATCGGAAGATGAACGATTTAGGGCTTACTACGGGGAGTTGTGGAGTGAAGCCGGATCGAATTCGCTGTGTGAATCGACGCTGTATTCCGGTCCGCGAATAGATTTAGAATATCCTATGGAAACCTGATAATCCGAGATTCGCACCGAAATGAGTTCTATGATTCCAAAAACGGGTGCATACCAAAAGCAGCTGTTTTCAGATCATAGATATAACTCATCGAGGACCCGCTTGTTACCCCAATATCATTCCTATATTAAAACGGTTTTGCGCCTGTCGATCGCGCTGCCCATTGCGTTTGGAATACTCGCGCTCGTAGGCTGGTGGACGGATGTATCGGTTTTAAAGTCGATTTTTCCTGGCTTTACCCAGATGAATCCGATGAGTGCGATGGTTTTGATTTTTTCATCTGTGGCGCTCCTTCTGCAGTACCGCGACCTTTCGATGTTTTTCTCCCTTGGGGTCATCACGATTTCGCTGATTAAAGCCATGAGTTTTTCAGGTGTAGATCTTGAGATAGACCAGCTTCTATTTTCCAGTGTGCTTGGTGAAAATCGAATGTCCCCACAAGCGACATTTGCGTTTTTTGTGATAGGCATTGGATTGCTAAGTTTACGTTCGGATACGCGAAACGCGAAGTGGACTACCGAGATTGCCGGATCTATCGCGATCGGCGTGAGTTTTATGGCGATCCTTGGATATATTTATGATGTTCGGATTTTGTATGGAATCTCGGAGTTCATTCCGATTGCGCTCAACACTGCCGTTGCAGTCCTGTTTTTAAGTATCGGCTTAATCGCGTCGAGACCGGATACGGGCCTTGCTCAGTTACTCGGGCGAATCGACGGTGGCGGCTCCATGTTGAGGCGGACTTTTCCCTTCATTGTGCTAGCGCCACTTCTGTTCGGTTGGATCGCGATCAGGGCCCTTCGCACGGAATCTATTTCGGGTGAATTCGCAGTCGTCTTCCTCGTGACGGGTTGTATTCTTGTGCTCCTACTTTCGAATCTAAAAGGTGCGTCGCATCTGAGTGAGTCGGACCAGGCCCTTCGTAAACAATCGAATACGCTTCGACTCATTCTCGATAGCATGGGTGAGGGCGTTGTAGTGACCGACAAAAATGGAATGTTTACTCTGTTCAACCCCGCTGCGAGTCGCTTAACCGGCGTTGGCATTTCAAACCTCCCGCCCTCTCAATGGACGGCACACTACGGTGTTTTTCATTCTGATCGTAAGACTCGATTCAAGGTTGATGAGTTTCCGCTGACGTTA
This sequence comes from uncultured Bacteriovoracaceae bacterium, assembly GCA_964404365.1. GTDB lineage: Bacteria > Bdellovibrionota > UBA1018 > UBA1018 > UBA1018 > JACMQW01. The sequence continues at coordinate 2,410 of CAYOJT010000124.1, read as the reverse complement.
GCGATTAAGGGTATCGAGACCGACGGAGTAGTGCAGTATTTGCTGAACGAAATGGTACCCGAAGGTATTTTTATTGAAGTTGCGGGGCGTCCTCTGCGGGATGAGTCAGGTGAAGTCATCGGTGGGGTTGTTGTATTCCGAGATGTAACCCAACAAAGGGCGTTAAGAAAACTTTTAGAAGACTCACATGCAAAGCTCAAGGAGATGAATTTTGAGCAGACGGTAAAGCTTAAGCAGACGGAAGCGCAGGTTCAAAATCTTCAGAAAGTCGATGCTGTAGGTCGACTAGCGGCGAGTATGTTGCTCGAACTCAAGAGTGAGTTAGAAACGATTAGCGGGCGGTGTGATGTCCTCTTAGGTGCGCGAGACGCTGCTCCAGTCGTGAAGGAAAATGCCGAAGCGATTAAAGTTGCTACGTCTCGTATCTCAGCCGACGTAGGTGCGTACATTGGTAAAGTAAAAGAAACTCTCGGCTGATCATTAACTAACGAACTTCGTTTTGAAATGAACGAAGATCGGTATTTATGTCTTCGACAATTTTGAATCCGATTCGACCCACTTCATGACCTTCGAGAGTTTCGATTTGAACGCGCCATTCGCCGGGCGTGTAATTCTCTTTTCTTGTGAACGTTCGATATCCTTCTTCACGTCCTCCCAGAATGGGGAGCGGAATCGCGTCCTGTTTTACCCACCCGCGTTTTTCGTCGTAGAGTGACCAGCGAACTTGGAGTTTATCGCTAAAGCGTGATGGGGAGAAAATCTGGGCAAAGCAGTAAACCACGTCACCCGGGCGAGCCAGAAATGTTTGATCGCCGTGTTCCCAGAACTTCCAAGCGGGCCTTGTAGAGCTCAGAATGTACCCTTCCGCACCGCGCTTCACGTCGTGATAAATTCCCATGTATTCTACCGAGAGCGGGACTGGGGGAATTGCGTGCGCGAAGTAGAGGACTGCGAAGAGGCTGTGTACAGAAAAATAGGGTCGGTACAGATGAGTTTTCATTTTTTCGCAGTTTTCGCCCAGATCTGCCTTTAACCAACGAGTATAGAAATAAAAAACAGATCCTGCGACGAAGGCCGAAAGGAGAAAGGGAAGTGTTCCGATGCTTCCTAGGATGATCGGAATAAGCGAAGAGCAGTAAGAGACAAGGCAGAGCGCTAAGAAGGCCACATGGACTTTTGTTTGAGATTCGCCGAAGCGCTTAAATTCGTTTACGACGAGAAGAGCGATCAACAGGATGATAAAGACAAACGAAGTAAAAGCAGACGCACTCTTAAAATAGAAAATGGTGTAACAGTTTAAAAGCGTGCCGAGTAAAAAGTGAAGGAGTGCCTCGCGATATTTCCAGAAGCGCTCCAGTATTTTCGGAACACGAACTTCACGAACCCCCTCGAGAAGCTCAAAGCGGATTAATGCCGCCGATATCGCCAGGTATATAGCCTGCTGAATAATGACGTGAAGTTCGTCAATGCGATTGAGAACTGAGGCATCGAAGATGAATCCCAGAAGAAAGAAGAGGATGGGTACCCAACGCTCATATTTTTGATAGAGGGCTTTGATCGACTTCGGCATGAGGATGAGTTTGATCGAAATTCCTGCTTTCGTCACCCACACAACCACCCTTTTTCGAGTTTGAGTGGGTGAGTCACTCTCGCTGTAATGCACGCGGAGAACTTGGAGCCCGTATTGCAAGAACGACTTCTATGCACTCGCTCTGCCTATGGATATTAGCCATGAGCTGCGCCCTTTCGGGGGGGTATTTCATTCTAGCCTGTGGTCTGCCTGAGTTCATCTCGCGGTCCGAAATCGAGAGTCTGCTTGCTGTGCGCCGAAAGGTTCAGGATTTCCACGAAAAAATCTTATGTGGAATTTTTCCAGGGGACGAGGAGTGGCGGGAGTTCGAGAAATTACCGGAACCTTGGGGGCACGCGATCTCTCAGATCCTCTTTGGTCTTCGGGAGAAGGGAGCGTCGCTTGCGCCGACGCTGAATCGACTGAAGGATCTTGCGATGATGCAGGAAGAGAGTATCCGCGATGGGAAGGCTAAAGCGGCTGCTGCAAGTGGACAGGCGTTTCTGATCGCCTGTGTTTTACCTGCCTTCTCTGCGCTTCTCTATTTTCTTGTGCCCGGATTAGAGGAGAAGAGCCTTCTTTGGTTCGCCGTCAGCGCCGGTTCGCTTGGCCTCGCCTTGGTCGGTGTGTATTGGGTAAATCAGTTTGCGAACGAGGCCCGCTTTGGCGGTCTGAAAGCAGGAGAGCGAGTCTGGATCTTGGACGCATCACTTTTTCTCGAAAAATTAACGGGGTTCATCCAGTCAGGAAACGCTCCCGATTTTGTTTGGTCGGAGGCACAGAAGGATTTACCTGCCGAGCTTTCGGCTCATTGGGGGGCGATCCTCTGGAAAGTGAATT
>CAYOJT010000123.1:0-8927 GCA_964404365.1 uncultured Bacteriovoracaceae bacterium | reverse complement strand
AAGGGCGCGCGAAGCTTCAAGCTAGCAAAGCCAATACGCTGGAGCAATGGTCATCTCTCGAAGAGAAGGCTCGCCGAAGCGGTGCGCCATCGCGTGGACTTTTGCTATTGCCGGCGATACGCATGGACGGATGAAAAGTGAAACGGAACTCTTGGCGGCCTTTGAACACCTTCTTATTGGTCGCTGGATCACGGATCTTGCGAACACTTCCGCTTTCATCATGAGCGAAGTTCCGCGCTTAAATTGGGCGGGCTTTTACCTCTCCGAAGGTACCGGGCTTGTTCTTGGTCCATTCCAGGGTAAGCCCGCTTGCACGGAAATTCCTGAAGGAAAAGGGGTCTGCGGTACGGCAGCCCTTAAACGTGAAACCGTTGTTGTGCCGAATGTTCATGAGTTTCCGGGTCACATCGCCTGTGATGCCGCCTCTGAGTCCGAGATCGTTATTCCGATCGTTATTCAAGGAAAGCTCGTCGCGGTTTTAGACGTCGATTCGCCGGAACTCTCGCGATTCGGAGAGGCCGAAAAGCGATTCCTGGAGCGTTTAGTAGAAGTTCTAGTAGAGAAAAACTCAGCTCTTAATTCGGCAAACAAGCGCTAATTATTTCAGGCGACGAGATCTGCACGCAGGCGTCGGAAGTTGAGCAACTGTTTTGGAAGCCCGCTGAAATCGCAACACCGCTTAGGCTAGTTTCTTTCATCTCCAGGCTTGCGTAAGGCGCGAGCACGATCCCCGTGAGATCAGAGTATTCGAAGCTAATCGAATATTTTTCAGGGAAATCCATGACCAAGTGATCTGAAGCTAGAGAGGTTTTCACTGTGAACTTCTCTAAGTTGAATTTCTTTCCTTCAAATCGAACGATCGCGGTCGAGTCAGCCGGGGCGTCCACTATCAACGTCCGAACTTTTTCGAGGTCGATATTCGAAGCGATTACTCCGACGTTCAGGTCCGGGGCTGATCCGGAGAAGTAGATGGCGCACTGGTCTTCACCTGCGGAACAGTCGAGGACAGGTTTCATCGTCATCGGTGCCGCGGAGATGCGTTTTTGGACCGCTGCCAGCGAGGTTTGAACTTTTTGGAGATTCAGGACTTCGACCTTATCCACTTTTCCGAAGATCTTCACTCCGCTGCCGATTTTAAGTTTCTTCAAGTAAGAGACGCCACCGTGGGTGATGAACGCGTCTTCAAGCTCAAGATTTCCCGACGAGACGACATCATAACGGGAAGCGTCTAGTGGAAGTGCAGATCCTACGTCGATCGCGTGACCTTTTACAGAAGATCCAAAAATGCGGCTCGAGCTTCGGAAGCCTTCGAGGTCGAGCTTGTCAGTTGAGAGAACCGAGTAACTATTTACGAAATCCAGCTGGCCCTGAGTGCATGCGACAGGACGAGGTGTCGGCGTAGCCGTTGGAACTGGAGTCGCGGTCGGTGCTGGCGTACTCGTTGGAGAAGGTTTCGGCGTTGCCGTAGGAACTGGGGTCGCGGTTGGTACCGGAGTCGCAGTCGGCGCCGGAGTATTTGTCGGCGAAGGCGGTGGTATAGCGGTCGGAACCGGGGTCGCAGTAGGAACCGGAGTCGCAGTAGGAACCGGAGTCGCAGTAGGAACCGGAGTCGCGGTCGGAACTGGAGTCGCGGTCGGAACTGGAGTCGCAGTAGGAACCGGCGTTTCCGTCGGCGTAGGTGTTACGGTCGGCGTAGGAGTCGGTGTCGGCTCCTCGAGAACTGGAATTGGAAAATTTCGAGAATTGTTTCCATTTCCACAACCGCTCATGGCTGCAGCGACAAGGCTAAATACTACTAAGGCAGTCACGCGCGTTGGGCGAATCGTCATAGGCGGGGTGAGCTCCTTCGGTCACTCACTCCCTTAGCTAATGCAAACTTCAGGCGCGTTTCTGCCAACCTCTTTGCAGAGGAAGCGCACGTGTAATCAAGGGGTTAAGTCGGGCATACCTGTGTCGTCAAATCTCTGACCGGTAGAAAACGACCTAGTCCATGAGCGAGTGGGCACATTTTGATTCCAGACGCTTTTTTAAGGAAAAATACTAAAACCTCTTTCGTCACTTCATCAGTGAATCGATGGAATACCGACTCGATCCGCGGAGCGCGAAAAATGCCGCGATCGCGCCATAAAGCAATGAGAGCTCCTTCACGCCGTATGCGTCGTTTGCGTGTTGTTGAAAGGCCGCGACTCCCATCGTGAATGCGACGAAAAAAGCGGCAGGTCGGGTGAACAGTCCGATCCCCATCGCAATTCCTCCGACGAGTTCCGAGAGTGATGCCGCCCAAGCAAAAAACACCGGCATGGGAAAGCCGAGTGCAGCGACGCCTTCGATAAATTTTTCAGGGGGTGGGGTTTTTCCCATTCCGTGCGCGAGGGCCAGCGAGAATCCAGTAAAAACTCGCAGGCCCGTCATCGCTATTTCGGAAAGGAAATGATTTTCAGGACGGTACGCGATGAAAAGTTTCTTCAGCATACCCAAAGTCTAAATGACTTTGTGCTTAAGTTCCATAGTACCCGCGTTGAAGAACGAGGACTTGGTTATTCGTCACGTCGACAATATCGATGAGTTTCCAGCAGCCGTCTTCGTCGCAGTGTCCTGAATCGAAAATTTTAATTTCAGTGGTCGCGCTTTCTCCCAAAGCCGCTTTCAATGCTCCACCCATTTTTTTCATATCGGCTTTGCAGGTCGCTTTCTGAGCCTCTTCGTCGAGAGCCTCACAGAAATCTTCCATTCGTCCATCGTCCATTAAGGAGTTAATGAGTTCGCCCATATTCGAGAAATTCGACGGCGAGGTGTCTTCCTCGTTGCCTGGCGACACGCCAAATTTCGCAATATTCAGTTGCTTGATGCTATTCAGAAGTTTTTCAGCTGGATCCTTCGTGAATTTAAAGGACACTACGCTCGAAGCATCGCCATAGATGGTTTCGTTGCTGAGTACTTTTGAGGCAGTCCTTTGGGCCGCCGCCAGTTCTTTATTCTTCATGCTGGGAATATTAGTAAATTGAGCTGCGAACGTGGACGATGAGATTAGGACGAGGCTAAATGCCAATGCGATCTTCTTCATGTGACCCCCCTCAGGATACAGTTAAGCTTGGGGGGTGATTACACTGCGCATAAACGCAGCGCAAGATGAACTACATACTTTAAGAAACCAACGGTAAAAAATAAACAATTTCGTAGAGTTAAATTAAAATCCGCAAGGAGCTTTACTGGTTTATTTCCGAGCGCACGTAGAGTCCGACCGCTATGAGAATCGAAAATGCGCCGACCAGCGGAAGCATGTGGATTTCGGCTCCACTCGCAGCGGCGCTTACCCCGATGGTCACAACGACGTAGATGAGTTCAACGAAAGTAGCGACGGATGCAGGAAGGACTCGGAGGCCCGTGTAATAGGAGAGGTAAGGAAAACTTCCGAGCACTGCACCGATCAAAAGCAGCTCCGCCCAATTTTCTCGGAAGAATTCCAGCGAGAGGATGTGGGTGGCTTCGCCTTGAACGACGAGGACGAGTCCGAAAATGATGGAAGCGATTCCCCATCTTCCGAACACAATGAAATCGGGAGACAGGCGACTCGCTAAAAATTTTCCGGACACCGTCGAAAATCCCCAGAAAACCATCGCGCCCATTCCATAGAGAAATCCCATAAACGAAATGCCCCGGGCAGTCGAGTCAGGGTCGGCCTGCGCGATCAGTGTCGGGGAGGCGATCAGGAACGCATTTGCAAGAATCCAGATTCCGACCCAGCCCACAAATTTCGAGGGTTTTTCCCGTAAAAACTTTACCGCGAGGAGTACAACGACGAAGGGCTGAATCACCTGAAACCAAATGGCTGATCCTGTTCCAAGTTCCTGGATGGCTCTCGTAAAACAGAGAGACCCCATCAGTGAACCCAGTAATGCGGCGATGAAAAAATGCAGAACTTCTTGGCGCCGGACTAACCTTAAATTTTCCATGAAGCGCCGGCGACGATGCAAGATGATTGGAAAAATCGCAAACCATCCGATCAAAGTTTCGAGGAAGACAATCTGAGTAGACGATGCTTGGTCGGAGACTTTTTCACGAACGACTCCGTCGAGGCCCCAAACCGTAGCGGCAATCGCAACGAATAGGACGGCGGTCCAGCTTTTAGGTCGGCGAATGTGTTCCATACGGCTTGTAGCTAGCTTACAGAGAGTTTAGCTGTTTTCACAGTCCTAGAGGGTCTCCGCTGAAATTTCACGGGTGACAAACACGAATTTTCCGCCAAAAATGGAAGCTCACCATGAAACGACTCTTTTTCTTACTCGTAGGTGGCGTCATCCTCTACAGCTGCTTCGAAATCTTCGGGACCGAAGGGAATTACCAAAGGTTCAAAGCAAAACTCTCACCCCGGACTCTCGACGCCGCATGCACCTCCATTCATCAGGCATTATTTAAAGAAGATCCAAATGGCACGAACGCCACATGGGCCGAAATCGTGGGTGCGACTTTCACCTGGGATCTTCACGTCGTTCGCATTCGAGATGCCGGGAAGGAGGGGGTCATGGTGGAAGCCACCTGTATTCCGAAGTCCTCAACCGAGGGATTTGACCTCGTTGTGCGCTTCCCAGAGGACCGTAAAACCGAGGTTTTACCCCTTAAGCCAGGTGAGGATGTCCGGATCCGCGGAATGATCTATAAGCGGATGTCGGGGCTTATATTCGCTGACGCCACCTGATTTAAAGTCTCTTTAGGCCGCTTCTTAACAGTTTGAGTTAACAATTGACCAGAGCCTAAACGGTTGGATCAAATTTTGAGGCCCTTTTCTCGAGTCAATCCTTAAGATCGTCAAGTTTCGACTATTGACCTCCGATGGACAAGCATAGATCGCATCATTGAGATGGGGTCAGAACCTAGAATAAAGAGTCGTATGAAATACATCATCTGGATCAGCACTGTACTCATCTTCATTGGAATTCAATCCCTGCGTGCAGATGACCAGATTGATACTCGAAACTTAACTCCGGTTTCCTGTACGAAATAATCCTTCCCAATCCATGCACAGTCTCGTAGACCTCGAAAAAATCGAGCCCAAGCTGAAGTTCGATATCCAGTACGCTCGCGCCGACAATTTCATTGGTTTTCCGGTTTATAAACTCCCAAAAGCTTATCTCCAAAAACCCGTAGCCGAAGCCCTCGTTCGTGTTCATCACGCTTTAAAAGAAGTGGGATGTGGGATTCTGGTTTTCGATGCCTATCGGCCCTGGTCGGTAACGAAAATTTTTTACGACCACGCGGACGAAAATCAAAAAGACTTTCTCGCCGATCCCGCAAAGGGCTCAGTTCATAATCGTGGCTGCGCCATTGACTGCTCACTCTTTGATTTAAAAACCGGTGAAGAGATTCGGATGCCGAGCGCGTTTGATGAGATGAACGAGCGTGCTTTTTCGAATTATGCCGGCGGGGAGCCGGAAGAGCGACGCTGGCGGGATATCCTCATTTCAGCCATGGCAAAAGAGGATTTCAAAGTCATCACCCGTGAGTGGTGGCACTTCAATCACAAGGAAGCTCCGAACTACCCGGTCTTAGATCTCAGCTTCGAAGAATTGATCGCCGAGGGAGTCTGAAGGGCTACTGATTTAGAGAACTCCATATCAGGTTTCAGTTAAAAAAAAAAAGGGCCACCGTACTATCGGAGTACGGCGGCCCTTTTTTCAAGTTAGGTTAATTACCGAATGGAGTCTGGAGCAATCGCTGCTCCCCACCACATGAAGGCACCGGAATGCGCCGCCTGGGCGTTCAGGTTCTTCCAGTCCGCGGTGTCGGGATTGATTTCAACGACTCGGCCGAAATTCCCCACATTGTGGTTATCGATTCCGGTGAAACCGTAGAGCTTCCCATCAAAGGATGCGAGTCCCCAGGTGGAAACAGGAATCCTTCCAACCTCTTTCACGCTTCCGTTAGAAATGTCGATCCGAATGAGAAGATCGAATTCATCCGGCACATAGGTCGCGCCCATCGCGCTCAGGTACAGGTAACCATCAGAGTGATAGACCAGGTCTCCCGATGAATTGTAATCCACCGGTATGAGTTCTAGCTTTTTCGCTGCGAAGTCGTAGAGGTGGATTCCGTAGCCCCACGGCCGGATCGACGTTCCGTAATTATTTGGATTTTTGATGTCGTCGGAGTAGGCCATGAAAGCCAGTCTTCCGTCTGGGAGAAAGGTGAGTGAGTTCACTGTATCGAAACGAACTTTCTCTAAACCTGGGAGTTGAACCAGCGTGGCCTTGTTTTTGTCCTCAGGGCGTTCGTATCGATAAACTTCACGCTGGAATTCGATTTTCCAAAGGCCGGACGGATCCACTCCGTAGATCTCACCTGTCGGGCTGGTCGCGATGTCCTTGATGACTTCACCCAAGAAGCCGCGTTTGATAGTATGTCCCGCGGTGATCTTGTTTGAAGCGATGTCGTAACAGAAGATCCCATTGGTTTCGAGTAAGAGAATCTCCCCTTTGCAGGTTCGAAGTAGGTCATTGGATGGAGCAGGAGGACTCGAAGCCTTAGGTGGCTTCGTCGGTACCGGATCGAGCACGACTGGGCTTTCGTCACCTGCGCCAGACGACGCATTCTGTGCCGCTAAGAATGCATTACTGTCGACGCTGCCCACTCCTTTGCAGCCCATGAAAGACACGGACAAAAGAAATGCAGAAAAAATGCTGTATGAAATTTTCATTGAACCCCCTGAACTAAAAACGTCCTAAAACCCCTAGCAGTCTTTTAAAGCTTAAGGGGTGGGTCTGGCTTTGGGAAGATGTGTCAAAGTCGCCCTTAGTGACAAGTGCAGAGGGAAGAGATGGGGAGAGTAAATAAATCAGTCGAAAGTGACTAAATTATAGCCAGTTTTTTCAGCCGGAGCGTTTGAATTTCATATGGGGCTGACAAGGATCGAGATCAGCCGAAATGTCCGCAGGACACGGTTTAATAGAATAGCGCTCTTTCATATGACTCACGAATCGATCAAAAACGAATGGATCGAGTTTCTTCCCGCGCGAGCGTCCCATGAGATCGAGTGCTTCTTCGATGGTGAGGGCTTCGGAATAAGACCGTTTCGTTGTGATCGCATCGAAGAAATCTGCGACCGAGGTCATTCGCGCTAAAAAATGAATCTCTTCGCCCTTTAAACGATTCGGATAACCTGATCCATCGTAGTTTTCATGGTGTTGGAATACGACTTCACGGATCAGGTCGAGTTTCGCTCCAGGAGGTGCTTTTACGCCGTCCTTACTGAGGTAATCTTTTCCATAAATAGTATGGAGCTGGATCATTTTGAATTCTTCGTCAGTGAGCTTTCCGACTTTGTTCAAAATTCGATTTGGAATCTTGATTTTTCCGATGTCGTGTAAAAATCCGCACATTCCTGCATTTACGATGTCAGACTCGTACGCATCCGGACGCATCAGGCGATAGAGGAGGATGTTGTACATTGAGACGTTGATCGAGTGGTCGTAAGTGTAGAAGTCGTGAAATGAAAGATTACCGATCAGCTCGTGCAGCTGGTTCAGGTCATAGTTCTTAACCAGGTCGACGAACCCTTCGACAGTTTGTCTGCAGCCGACGAGAGTCTGGTTAATGATATCGACAGAAACATCCCCGGTTTTCGATGCGAAAATTTGAGTGAGGTGGTGGAGGGCAGAGTTTTTAAGAATAGCTACCTGCTCTTCTTCCTTCTTTCCGAATTGATGACAAGCGGTCTTGAGATAAATGGCGCGCTCGGTTTCGGAGATATAAACCTGAGAATATTTTTCTCGGAGTGCTTGGAGTTCAGCGGTGGAAAGAAATTCGCCTTGTTTGAAAATGCGGACGAAGTGCTCTTTATCTTCGAGGATCGAGGAATTGATGTAGAGATTGTACGGAGATTCGCGATCACGGATAATGAGATCGGGATCTGGTACAAAGAAGGCGCCTGGGGTCATACACCCGAGTTTACCGTTTTGATGCCGTTACTACCAAGATCGTTTTTTGACGGTCCCGGGTTAGGCCCGATTTTCGGGCCTTGAACCACGAATCGAGCCCATAGCGATCGCTAAGACAAGATCATAAAACCAAATTGGCATATACCGAAGTAGTCGGATAACCCAGGCATACTGCCAAGGTGCAACGATCCATTTCTTCCCAGCGATCAGCTTTCTGACGAAGATTTCTCCAGCGGGGCCAGCGTCCATAACAAAGGGCATGGTCCCTTTGTTTTTTGCAGTCAGTCCGGTTTTGATAAATCCAGGCGCGATCGTGCAGACACGAACTCCGTAGCGCTTTAAGTCTACTCGCATGCTCTCCAGATAGGTGGTGAGAGCGGCCTTTGAGGCGCAATACGCGCCAGAGTCAGGTAAGCCCCTAGTGCCAGCGACACTGCTTACGCCACTGAGTGTTCCCGTGCCGCGAGCGACCATTTTCGCCTTCATGAATTCAAGTCCATCGCAGGCGGCCATGACGTTCACGTTGAAGAGCTTTTTCGAGCGCTCCCAATCATCGGTCTTCGGGCGGCTCACGTCGCCGATTCCTGCGTTTGCGACGAAGTAGTTGGCCGCGCCCAAAGCGCTATCGAGGTTATGCAGTGCCTCGCGAAACTTCGCAGAGTCAGTCACATCGACGGGGGCGATTTCAACTTGCCTTGCGCCGAGTTTAACCAGATCGGTCTTCATTTGATCCAAGATTTCTTTTCTTCGTGCGATGAGGCCAAGTTTCGCGCCCCGACGGGCGAAACCTTCTGCCATGGCTTTACCGATTCCGTCGCTAGCACCCGTGATGATGACTTTGTAATCTTGTTCCATTTTCCCTGTATACCCGGCTCATGTTAGGATCGGGAAGCATGAATTTTCTCTTTCTCAGGGGTCTGACGCGAGACCGAAGACATTGGTGGAAGTTTCCCGACGAGTTTAAGGCACAGTGCCCGGATGCACGCGTTTACTTCC
>CAYOJT010000122.1:0-8979 GCA_964404365.1 uncultured Bacteriovoracaceae bacterium | reverse complement strand
TTAGTTTTGCTTCACTCTCACAAATCCAACAGCCGAAATTCGCACTTTTCTTACTGGTTCTTGTCGGAACGCTAGGCGGGCTGGCGATGAGCTCGATCAGTGCTTTGATTCAGGAGCGAGTTGACCCCCTCGTGCGTGGGCGCGTCCTCTCAATGTACACGATTATCTCTCAAGTCATGCCCGCAATTTCAGGAGTTCTTGCAGGGGTTATTGTGCATTTTTTCGGAGTTACCCGGGCGGGTACGTTCTGCGGCGCATTTCTTTCCTTAAGCGCGCTATTGAATATTTTTTGGATGCGCGCGCTCCGGAGCTATGTCGATAACGAGCGCTAGAAGATGCTTCAGTAATTCGAAAATCTGGAATGGGTTCAATTCACAATAAGGCGGATTTCGCGCGTCCCAAAATCAAACTCAGATTTCTATCTGTCGTTATAGGTCCGCTGTCGACTTGAGAATCTCGCTCATGATGTGCCTTGAGTGAGAGCCCAAGTTCAGTTAAGGCTCTGCGGAAGAGGTCTCCTCTTGTATCTTCTAAAGCAAACCGCGATCTTTCGAGTAGTTCACGGAGCTTCAGATGTTCTGAATGATGTCGATCACGATCCTGAGCAGAAAGCTTAGGAAGCACCTGACTCTCCTCGTAATCAATATGCTCATTCAACGCCATCTTGAGCTTTCCGAAAAGATCCCATGCACAGAGCTTTTCCTCATCTTGAAGGCAACAGGTTCCATCAACCAGACGCCTGATGGCCTCAAAAATCAGACAACAATCCTGCTGAATACCTTTTTGAATGTTGTTCATGCTTTCATTCCCTTTCATTCCTTCAAGATTCCACCCTCATTATAGCGTACTGAACATCAAAAGCGACCTTAAACGTTTAAAATTGCTTTTTAACGTTTTTATTAATTGCGCGCCTCACCTGTCTATTGTAGGATTATTTTATGGCTACGATCCTACCTGAAGGCGTGAAAGAAGAGCTTTTAAATCTGATCAAAATGAGGGGTGCGCTTCCCTTGGATGAAGCCAGTGAAATTCTAGAGCTTGCAAAATCCACAGTGAGGCAGCACCTGCTCGCCATGGAAAACCAAAAGCTCGTTAAGCGCCGATACGAGAGAACGGGCCCAGGGCGGCCTCAAGTTCTGTTTGAGTTAGACGAGCGGGCCCATCAACTCTACCCGACACAGCAGCCAATTATTCTGAAAGAACTCCTGGAATATTTGAAATCCAACAACCAATCAGAATCTATACAAACTTTTTTTGAAGAGTATTGGAACGAAAGAAAAAGTCGTTTCCAAGATACTTTAAGCGGACTGTCTGGCAAGATCACTTTTGAAAAGAGATTAAGCGCACTTCGATCCGTCTTGGAGTTTGAGGGATTTATGCCCCAAATCGAGCGAGGCAAAGCCACCACGATCGTGAGTGAATGTCACTGCCCCTATCCCGACGTCGTAAAGGTTACCCAAATTCCCTGTAAACTTGAGTCACAGTTTATTCAATGGGCACTCAAAGCCGATGTGGATCGAACGCATTACATTCCATCAGGCGATTCGGCTTGCGCTTACAAAATCAAATCGTGTCGAGAATCTAAGTGACAAATACTTCCCTGCACAAATCTTCATCATCCCATCCTATTACTCCGCTTTGGCGCCTTGGATTTCGCCCATTCTTCTTGGCCGCACTGATTTTCGCTCTTATTGCGATTAGCATTTGGATCGCGGCTTTCAGCGGTGTTTCCTTGGGGTTGGGTGGAATGATGAGTCCGCTGCTCTGGCACGCACACGAGATGGTCTATGGCTACTCGACAGCGGTGATCGCGGGTTTTGTTTTGACGGCGTCGCAGAATTGGACGGGCCGATCGGGCGTAAAGGGAAAGCCGCTCGGGCTTTTGGTTTTCATTTGGCTCTTAGGCCGCATTTCAATGTTCATGAGTACGGCACCTAACTATTGGGCGAGCATTCTCGACCTGAGCTTTATTCCATCGCTTGCTGCCTTCATGATCCCCTACTTAAGTCCAAAGGATATGAAAGTTGAACGTGTTTTTTTCGTCTATTTTGGGCTTTATTTTTTCGGAAACCTTTCCATGCATCTGGATGCTTTAGGTGTCCTGCCCGGCTATGGGATGAAAGGCGCCATACTTGGGTTACACACGACGATCCTGATGATTATTTTCATGGGCGGCCGTCTCATCCCTTTTTTTTCAGAAAGTGAAAAATCAAGAATCCAACCTCGAACTTTCGTTCCATTAGAGGTTCTTTCACACGCTTCTGCGTGGGTTTTTCTTTTAACCCAATACTTTGGGTCGAACTCTATTCTCTCAGGAAGCGTCGCGATCCTCGCCGGACTCATTCATCTGGGGAGACTCAGAGGTTGGTATGTGAAAAGGGTTCGAAGGGTCGCGATTCTCTGGATTTTGTACAGCTCGTATTTCTGGATCTCGATCGGTTTTATTTTGAGTGGCCTAAACTCCTTTGGCCACTTAGCACTTGGCCCCCCCACACACGCGTTCACAATCGGTGGAATCGGCATCATGACCTATGGAATGATCTCTCGCGTTTCGCTTGGTCATACAGGCCGAAAGCTGATCGCAGGTAGGTCGACAATTTTTGGATATGTTTTACTTAATCTCGCCTGTGCACTTCGCGTAATTGGACCGATTGTGAGCGAAGGTCACATGCAGCTCTGGGTCACATGGAGCGGAGTGTTCTGGATCGTTTCTTTTGCTCTCCTCCTAGTCGCGTATGCACCTATGCTCCTTCGCGCTCGAATCGATGATCCCGCCGCCTAGCGACGAAACAAAGGAAATTGAATTTTCTGGTTTTTCGTTCATCCTCGGTGAAGGCTCAGAGAATGAACAAGCGTGATAAAAGGTTAGAAGTCCTATTCTTTCCGGGGTGCCAAAATTTTAAAACATTGCTTTCAGTTTTAAGTGAGGAGGGAATTACCGCGTATGAACTCATCGATATCGAGAAACTCCCTGAAAATCACCCTCTCCGTTCATTCTCCTCGCCAACGCTTCTCTTGAATGGGAAGGCCATATTGGGCGCCAAAACCTCCAACCAGGGACTCTCATGCTCAGTGATTACGAAATCCGAAATGATCGCTGAAATTCGACGCTCAATTTGACTGAGCCCGCTTATCTTGGTGCGCTGAGCCGTACGCTTTCTAGTCCTAAATCGGATTAGAATCCAACTCGATTGATCTAGATCATAGCCCAAAGCAGCTCTCCGGCTGTAAGTCATATCCACTGTGGTGAACCTATGAAAATGAATTGTCGCTTCGCCTTTATGCTCCTCCTCTGGACTTCAATCTTATCGGCTCATGCGGACACTTTTAGCGCGTTCAACAGCTACCAGTGGAATAAGCGAAACCGTAGTACCGAGGGAGCCGGGGTGAAGAAAACTCCTTGGTATGAATGGTGGTATTTCAAAGTGGTACTCCCAGAAACGCGAGATTCATTTTACGCAGTATATGGAATCGTCAATCCCTGGGACAGCCAACGCACGCTTCCCGGTACACGGTCCTATGTGGGTTTTGGGAACTTCGCAGAACATCTGAATTTGGAGCAGATTTTTTCCCTATCCGATTTCTCGGCCTCATACGATTCAGTAGACGCACGAATCGGCGACTCCAACAGAATGACCGACCGCCATTTCACGGGCCGGATTAACGACCCCATCCACGGCGAACAGGCGTGGGACGTCGAAATCGAAAAAAAATGGAGCTTCAATGCGATGGGATGGGGTTTGCAGATTCCAGGGCTGACCAACATTTCCTGGTTTCCCGCCCAGGCGGATGCGAGCTGTACAGGCTGGATCCTCAGTGATCGGAAACGCCACGAATTCAAAAACGCTCCCTGTTACCAAGATCGAAACTGGGGCACCTCGTTCCCAGACTGGTGGGCGTGGATCGTTTCAAATCGATTCAATGAAGATCCAGATGCAGCACTCGCCTTGGGAGGGGGTTTACCCGAAGTTTTGGGAAAAAAAGTCTATTCGGGCGTCAGTGTTGGACTGCGCTATAAGGGAAAAGAATACTCTTTTCGTCCGAACGATTTAAATCCTATTCAATGTGATATCCGATGGGGTCGCTGGAAAGTCAGCGCTCAAAACCGTGATCTAAAAATCGAAATCGAGGCTACCGCCCCTCCCGAACAATTTTTAGATTTACAATTTATAACGCCCACAGGTGAAATCTTTCACGACTACGAAACGTTAACCGGAAGGCTAACCTTGAAAATCGAGGAGCGAAGGGTCGGAGGAGGGATCGATATTCTCACCTCAGATTTTACCGGCATTGAGTACGGGAGCCGCGACCTTCACAGCCTTGAGACAGAGATGCTTTCCGCACGCGCCCGTTAAGTACCACAGAGAGAAGTTGTGGAGTGTGCTCGAACAATTTGTATCGAGCACACTCGAATGAACTGGTCGCGATTATTTATCAACCTTCTCATCATTGCTGCACTTACCTTCCCCGCACTGTCCCTTCGTCTTACAGTCGCAGGATTTGCATTTACAGTTTTCACCCTTTCCCTTTTCACACTGCCGCATGCACTCATGGGTACATGTGCACTTCTCACCTGCAAAACTGCTGAGAACGGGGCTCACAGAAAACAAGGCCATAGCTAAAAGAGCGGTACGCATAATATTTCTTCCTATTCGTCTATATGATTATGATTCCTTAATCCGGCGACGAGCTATCTCACTCGCTCCACCGGCTTCACCCTTGATAACGAAGAGAGTGGAACGCTTGTGACAGGCATGCGGAATTTAAATTTCTTTAAAACGTAGCCGCCACGTGATTTCTAACGTCAACAAACTTCCAACCCAGGCACCGAAGAACCAAGCTAACGCCAGGCCAAAAACAATCTGGGCATCCAGCATGATAAAGAAACCTAAAGAGAGTAGCGTCAAAGCACCGAGCTGAAGAACGCGGGAGCGTCGAATAGCCCGTAGCTCTTCACCTCTCAGGATTAAGCCAGCCACGACTAGACTCGTACCCATAAAAAATGCACCACAAGTCACTAAACAACCGTAGGGACCTAGCGCCATAAAATAGTGCATCAGGCCCATCCCTTCGCCAAAAAACTTAAATCCGAACTGGGGGCAAACTGACAGTGTCGCTAATGCGGTCACGAAGTGGATTCCAATCAATTTAGAAAACACACGGTAACTCGAAATATGAAGATCGCGACGTACGCCACTCGCGATCATCTTCGAAATACTGACAGGCGGAGCGATTTCCGCAGACTGAAGAAAGTCCTGATATTCAGAATCTATTTTTCGCGTCATCTGACTTCACCTTTTCCGCCCGCAAGCGTAGCTTTCAGTTTCGTGAGTGATCGACTGAGCATTTTTCTTACGTTCACTTCGGTCTTTCCCAGGCGCGCTGAAATTTCTTGAAAACTCAGCTCGTCCATGTGTCGCCATCGAATGACCTGCTGTTGTTCCGGCGACAAGGATTCCAATGCGTCTAACGTCGGCGAGGCAGCTATTTGTGACACAGGCGGAGCGGATGTTCCCTGTTCACTCTCGATTTCTTCAAGCATGACTCCATCCTGCACGGGGGGAGCTCGCTTTTGCTTACGGAAAAAATCCACGCAGGCGGATTTTGCAATGACATACAGCCATTGCAAAACAGGAAATCGAGGATCGTATCGGTGCCGAGAAAGATGGAACTTTAAAAAAACTGCCTGATGGAGTTCATCCGCCTCAGATTGATTCTCTAACTTTTTATAAAGATACGAATAAATGCGTCCAGAATGCCGCGTGTAGAGGGCATCGAATGCCACCGCATCGCCGCTCTGGTATTTACGCATCAACTCTTCGTCGGTCAGCGCCGGATCGACCATCATCGTTCCTTATTCTACTCTGTATTACGCTGAACCCACTGATTTTGTGACAACTCGATTCTCGGATATTTTTATGCGTAATTTCATGTAGTTATGAAATTTGAAGGTCTCTACGCGTGCAGACTAAAGCGGTCGAAATCTGGCTGTGAAATGACGAAGGAAGGGCGGTTCATAGATCATCTCTAGTCCGCGAAGCTCCTGTTTCTTCGCCGCAATTTCTCCCATCGTTTCCAATAAATAATCAAAATGACTTTGTGTATAGACCCGTCGCGGAAAGGCGAGGCGAACGAGCTCCATCTGTGCCGGCACGAAAGCGCCATTCACCTTTTTTCCGAACATCACAGACCCGATTTCACAATCTCGAATGCCTTCAGCTAAGTACATTTCGATCACAAGCGCCTGACCCGGATATGCCATCGACGGAATATGTGGAAGAAACTCACGTGCATCGATATAAACGGCATGTCCGCCGGATGGCTGCATGGTCGGAATTCCAAGCCCATTCAATTTTTCGGCCATATAACGGCTAACGGCGAGTCGATATGCGAGATAATTTTCATCTAGTACCTCCTCCAAACCGACGGCAAGCGCTTCTAAATCGCGAGCTGCCAAACCGCCATAAGTCGGAAAGCCTTCGGTCAAAATGAGAAGATTTCTCAACTGAGCGACCCACTCCGAATTTTTCAGCGCGATAAATCCGCCGATATTCACCAAACCATCCTTTTTCGCACTCATAAGGCAGCCATCCGCAAGAGCGAATGTTTCTTCCACGATCTCGCGAACCGAATGATTCGCATAGCGCTCTTCCCGTGACTTAATGAAATAGCTGTTTTCAGCAAAACGACAGGCATCGATAATGAACGGAATGCCAAACTCCCGATAAACACGGGAAACTGCGATCAGGTTATCGAGAGAGACCGGCTGTCCCCCACCCGTGTTATTCGTGATCGTAATCATCCCAATCGGAATTTGGGGACGATACTCTGCACAAAAGGATCTCAGTTTCTCGACATCAATATTTCCCTTGAACGGGTGTTTACTACTGGGGTCCTTTCCCTCCGGAATCACCAAATCCACAGCTTCACATCCGAGCTGTTCGATATTCGCGCGAGTGGTATCAAAGTGATTGTTCGATGGAACTTTCATGCCCGGCTTCAAAACAGTGGAAAACAGTAATCGCTCAGCGGCCCGACCCTGGTGGGTCGGAATCACGTGCGAATACCCAGTCAACTTTTGGACCACGCTTTCGAATTTCTCGAAACTTCTTGAACCCGCATAACTTTCATCAGCAACCATCATGGCGCCCCATTGTTCGGCGCTCATAGCGGTAGTGCCCGAATCAGTCAAAAAGTCGAAGGTCACTTCGCGTGCTGGGACGAGAAACAAGTTATACCCAGCTTTTCTTAGGGTTTCGAGGCGTTCCGCTCGCGTCCTTAACTGCAAAGGCTCGATGACCTTCATCTTAAAGGGCTCGATGATCGTTTTGTGCTTCAACATAGATGAGACGCTCCTCTTTCCGCTTAACAAAGTGGCTCAAAGCGAGCCTGGAAAAACCGTAAATATTTTGGTTCATAGACCATCTTCAGGCCTGGAACCTTTGAGCGACCTTCATAGACCTGCTGAACAGCCTCGACAGTCACATCACAGTGCGCCTGGGTGTAGACACGTCTGGGGAACGTAAGCCGAACGAGTTCTAGCTTCGGATAATGGTGATCACCCGTTTTAGAGTCTCGCCCTGCGGAAACGATTCCACGCTCCATCGCCCGTATTCCTGACTCTAGATACAAATGAGCCGCCAATGTTTGTGCCGGAAACTCCGTTTGTTTCAGGTGCGGCAGAATTTTTTTTGCGTCCAAAAATATTGCGTGCCCACCGATGGGTTCGACAATGGGGATTCCCAACCTCTTCAGGCGTTCTCCCACATACTCCACCTGACCAATCCGGGCACGCATATGATCAAATTGAATCGCCTCTACAATTCCGCGCGCCATCGCCTCGAGGTCCCGTCCTGCAAGTCCTCCGTAGGTATGAAGTCCCTCAAAAATCACCACGAGATTTCTAGCTTCCTCGAAGACGTCAAAATCGTTAAGCGCAAGAAATCCGCCAATATTTACCAAGAGGTCCTTCTTCCCGCTCATCGTCGCGCCGTCGCTCTGCGCACACATCTCGAGGAGAATCGCCTCTAAGCTATGGTCCTTATATTCCTCCTCTCGCATCTTGATGAAATAGGCATTCTCCATCGCGCGTGTGGCGTCGAGAATGACCTTAATCCCGTGCTTTCTTGTCAATTCGCGAACAGCTTTCAAATTCGCAAGCGAAATGGGTTGTCCACCCGCCATGTTCACCGTTGCCGCAACCGTGACATAAGCAATCTTCTTCGCACCATGAAGGTCGATCAATTTTTGTAGCTTCTCAAGATCCACGTTTCCCTTAAAGGGATGGTCACTCTGGGAATCATGGGCTTCATCAATGATGATATCGTAGAAGGTCGCCCCCGCCAGTTCCTGATGCAGTCGCGTCGTCGTAAAATACATATTTCCTGGCACAATATCGCCTGGTTTAATCAGTATCCTAGAGATGATCTGTTCCGCTCCACGTCCCTGGTGAGTCGGCACCAAGTAGCGATAGCCATAATATTTTTGAACCGTCGCTTCGAGATTGTAATAATTTTTACTCCCGGCATACGCTTCATCACCGAGCATTAAACCCGCCCACTGATAATCACTCATCGCATTCGTACCGCTGTCCGTGAGAAGATCGATATAGACGTCTTCGGACTTGAGTAAAAAAGTATTATACCCAGCTTCGATTAGCGCCTTTTTTCGCTCTGTAGTCGTGGTCATTTTCAGGGGTTCAACCATTTTAATTTTGTAGGGCTCGGCCCAGGATCTTCGCTTCGTTTCCATCTTTCCTCCAAATATTAAGTGATACGTAAAAAAATAATTTATTTCGCTATTCGTGATTCCATCTCAAGCAGTCCTTCAAGCGTGCCCTTCAAGGATTCAACGAACGCATCAGCCAAGTTTACTTTCATCTCGACTGACTCGAAAAAGGGATTCATGAGACACATTCGGATGAGCACAATCTCTTCACAGTCACGTTTAGCGCCACCCCAGGATCCAATCCAGTGCTCG
>CAYOJT010000121.1:6766-8988 GCA_964404365.1 uncultured Bacteriovoracaceae bacterium | reverse complement strand
AAGTTTTTCTTTCGATTCCGTTGTTTTCCATTTAAAGGAAGGTACGACGAGCGCTTTTTCGTCAAATTTGAAATCAAATGCTTTGATTTCTTTTGCTTTCATTTCCTTCGCTTCTTTTGATCCAGTAGGTACCGCGTTTCCAGCAGCATCGAGGAGAACCTCTTCTTTTGTCGCTGCTTCTTCGATAAGCGCGAGGTGTTGGCTCACTTCGGCTCCGAGGAGCTGACGAAGAAGAGCGCGGTTTTTCAGGTTCCGCTTCATGAGCTCAAGTTTTGTTTCTTGAGGAAGTTTCGTGAACCCGATGCACTCGGTGATGCGCGACTTCGGTTTTCCAAACGCTTTTGCGATGGTGTCGTGCGAGGAGTACGTGCCCGCTTCGAGGAGCGAAACGTATCCTTCACCTTCTTCGATTGGATGGAGGTCTACGCGATCTAAGTTTTCGCGGAGTGCGATTTCGTGAGTTGCTTTATCGTCTGTCGAAAGAACGCGAGCGGGGATACGATCCACTCCTGCGAGTTTCGAGGCGCGAAGACGACGCTCACCTGCGATTACTTTGTAACGTTCACCATCTTGAACAACCAAGATCGGTTGAAGAACGCCATGGAGTTTGATCGAGTTCGCAAGCGCTTCGATTTCAGAATCTTCGAAGTGGGAGCGGACTTGAAGTTCGGATGCATCGACTTTTTCAACGGGAACAAAGTTCACCAGGAACGTTGTTAAGTTTTTCAAGTGCGAGTGCGTGCTTCCTGCGGTGACGCGAGCGGTGGAGTAGAGCTGTTTCAGGTAACCGCTGCCTTCGCGGGTTTTGATTTTACTTTTTTCTTGTTCACTCATTTTAATTTCCTTCCGTTGAAATCATTAGACCGAAGTCAGTTCTTCGGTGAGAGAGTTCACATCTTGTGCGGCGACACCGCGAGGATTTACATCCCAGACAGTTGAGCGGCGTTTAGTTGCTTCATTCATATCGACTGAACGATTCATCACTGTCTTTGTGCAGTAATCGCCGAATTGAGATCTGAGTTCTCCCAAAAC
This sequence comes from uncultured Bacteriovoracaceae bacterium, assembly GCA_964404365.1. GTDB lineage: Bacteria > Bdellovibrionota > UBA1018 > UBA1018 > UBA1018 > JACMQW01. Next base: position 7,956 of record CAYOJT010000121.1, on the reverse strand, counting down.
TTCCTGAGAGATCACTTCGCGTGAGTCATACATATTCGGAATGATTTTCACCGTGAGTTCCCGCTGAAATTCCTGCTGCATGTTTTCGATCGTCGCCATGACGAGGGACATGCCGTGAAAGGACAGAGGGTTTGTCGAACAAACGACGTTCACGAGATTGGAAGCCACGAGCATCGAACCGTTCAGGATCGAAGCGGCAGGGTTTGTGTCGGCCACGATGAGATCGTATTGATCGACGATCTTTTTCAGGGCTTCGCCTAGGCGGTATTCTCGACGCGGCTTGTTATTAAGCGGTATCTCTATATTACAGAGGCCCAAGTTCGCAGGGATCAGGTCCAAACCCGGCGCTACGTTCATCACGGCGTCCTGAATCGGAAGATCATTGATGAGCACGTCGTAGATCGTCGCTCTTTCGTGACCATCGAGGATGTCGAGGTTCACGGTCAGGTGGCCTTGGCCGTCCAGATCCAGTGCGAGGACTTTGTAACCCATCATTGCGGCTCGCATGACATACTGCGCCGTAAGTGTGGACTTACCCGTTCCGCCTTTAACGTTGTAAAACATCTGAATTTTATGACTCGGCGCTTCAGGAATGAAGCCGGTCGCCGCGGCGACCGCATCGATGTTTGCTCCTTCGACTGGAATTTGGGGTCCAGCCGACATCGCTCCGATGCCGTTTTTTGATTCGCGAAGATTGCGGAAATACTTCTGCATGTCTTCGAGAGAGATCAGTTTACGATCGACGTTCCCGACTTTTTTTCGAGTCATCGATAGCTTGCCTTCAGCCTCTAGCTCAGGAACCTGAGACTTATCGATCTTCGCAATTGCCGCAAACTCGGCGGGGGTGAAATGCATTTCTTTGAACGAGGCCATCCGTGAAATCCTCCGTTAATGGGTAATGCTTTTACTGCTGATTGAGTCGCGCAACCTTGCGCGCTTTGATGTCAAAAAAATCTTACGGGTGTCTGGGATTTGTCGCAAAGGAAATCGGTCGCCGCGGCGACCGAAAATACGAATTGTGAAATCCAGAAATCGAGAGAGTCCCGATTTTTAGATCGGTCGCCGTGGCGACCGAAGGAACTTTAAGTTCGTTCGTGTTTTAGATTTTCGGAACTGGTCGCCGTGGCGACCGGCTCCGTGATGAGTGAACTTTGAAAAACGTATGAGATTCGATTTCAAAATCGGTCGCC
>CAYOJT010000121.1:0-6756 GCA_964404365.1 uncultured Bacteriovoracaceae bacterium | reverse complement strand
TTTCCAAAAAAACCAATTAAAAAGGAAGAACGCGGTTAAGACCGCAGCGACCGCAAAATACTCTCGAACCTCCAGTCCCTTAAGAAGTGCTCGAGCCGGAACGCTCCCAATAAATCCGAACGGTATGAAGGTAAGAATCGCGTAGCGGATCACGCCCGGGAAAATCACATCGGGTTTCGTCGCGAAGTGAAAAAACTGATAGTAGAGGCGAGACAGCGCCCACGACCGTTCGGTCCAAAAAACCCAAACCGAAAAAGCAAAACGAAGAAGGAGTGCGGTCACTAGTCCGAGTAGTAACCAAAAGGGAACGAGGAGCCATTTCCATCCGCCCTCGAAACCAGCGGGTCCGGCGAACTTGATCATGATTCCAAAGCCCAGGGCCAAATTGAAAATTGAGGTCAAACTCATCCAGCGGGTGAGCGCAAGAAGGAGAGGAGAAGTGGGCTTAGTGAGGAGGATGTCCAGTTCGCCTCGGTTCACGAGATCGGAGAACTGCCAAAAGTTCCTTTGGAAGAAAGTCGTGAAGAGGGCGTCCGACGCAAAAAAGATCCCGAGGAAAAAGAAGGTCTGTTCTTGAGTCCAGCCGCCCAGGGTTTGGCTGTTTGCATAGATGACCTTGAAGAGTGAAAACTCAACCAAGATCCAGATCACATCAACCAACATCATGGTCAGAAAGTTCGTTCGGTAAACGGCTTCGCGAACGAAATTGTTTTTGATTTGGACCCCAAAAATTCGGGCTGACTTTTTTAAGCTATGAAACATCTCAGCCTCCCAAACTCAGGTAGCGGCGAATCCCGATTTTCCAACTGAACTTCAGAAGGAAGGTCATTCCGATCATCCACAGGCACGCGATGCCGACAGCGTGTAGGAATTCGGCGTGAGTCCATCGACCCAGGGCATATTGGGTCGGACCGAAAACATAGAGATAGAAAGGAGTCGATTTCCAGATCCATTGAAGGTGTTCGGGAAAGAGATTGAGTGGGATGAGTTCACCAGAAAGAAGCCCTACGATCATGTTCTTAACCATGAGAACAGCGTAAGCCTCTTCCCATAAAAAGGCAGCGTTCGCGAGGATCGCGCCGATTTGGTAGTGAATGATGTTTCCGAGCATCGCAAGAATCATGGCTGCGAACATTCGAGCCGGTTGGAGTGGATAATAGAAAGACGCCGCAACCCCTATGAGTAAACAAATTCCAGCGATGAAAATTTTAGGAGCGGCCCCCCTGATATAGACAAACTCCACCACCCCAGCCGGACGGAGGAGGTATTGTGAAAGCGATCCGCTTCGAATCATTTCCATGAGTTCAAAATCATGGTCACCCCCTCGGACCTGGCTAAAGAGAATCGACATGAATGTATAAGAGAGCATCATGTCGTAGGTCATTCCGCCGACCGTGGTCTGATTTCCAAGTTTGAAGATCGCGTACCAAAGGACCCATTGGATCGCAGCGGGAACTGCGGCAGCACCTAGGACCTCAAGTAAGAACTCGAGGCGATAGGCAGTGGCATCTTGAAAGCCGTTTTTCAGAGCGGCAAGTCTCCATTGAAGTCGCAGCACGTTTACGTCCTTGTTTCGGTTGCGATCTCAGAACCTTGGTAAATTCGGGAGATCACCGTCTCGAGGCTCTGCTCCTCAATACCCATTTCCGCAATTTTCGTTTTATTCATGAGCGACTGAAGAACCGAAATGATCTGGTCTTTGTGGACGTTGAAGTAGACCGCAGGGATGGTGGCAGTCTCATTTTCTTCATCATCGCCACCCTCAGATTTTCCCTCGATCGTAATTTGATCGGCCTTCACGCCTGTAATTTTTGAAAGTTCCTCAACACTCAAAGACTCCAGCAGCCGCACGCGTAATTGTTGTTCCCCTTCGCGGGTGAGTTTCGTGGGTGAGCCATCAAAAATGATTTCGCCCGTCTTTAGAATAAGAACGCGAGGACAGAGGCGTTCGATGTCATCCATGTTGTGAGAGGTCAGGATGATCGTGGACTTCTCTTTTGCGTTAAAGACTTTCAAAAACTCGCGCAGCTTTTGAGCAGCAAACACATCGAGACCGATGGTCGGTTCGTCTAAGAAGATGACTTTGGGCCAGTGGATGAGAGCCCCAATGAGTTCCATCTTCATTCGCTCTCCAAGGCTCAAGCGACGAATCTGAGTTTGGAGCATTTTCTGAACGTCGAGTAATTCAGCGAGCGTGTTGAGTCTCTCGCGGTATTCCTTTTCCGGAATTTCGTAGATCGCCTTCAAAAGATCAAAAGCGTCGCGGGCTGGAAGATCCCACCAAAGCTGAGCCTTCTGACCCATGACGAGGGAAATGGAATTTCGAAAATCCATCGTGCGTTCAAAGGGTGTGTATCCGAGTACTGTCGCCTCACCACTTGTGGGTGGAATGAGACCCGAGAGGATCTTTAAGAGGGTGGTTTTACCAGCGCCGTTCGCGCCGATTAATCCCACGAACTCGCCCGGCTCAATCGTGAAACTTACGCCCTTCAGCGCCTCGTGTTCCGAGTATTGGGGTTTGAGTAAAAGTTCGACCGTACCTTTCCAGCCTTCCGCTTTCTTAGGAGAGCGAAAAGAGCGACGAACATTCGAGACTTTAATTACGGGACCAGACGCCAGTGATGAACGAGAAGCGGAGCGAGATGCAGAGGTCATAGATACTTTTCTAATGGGCTAGAGACAGTGAAATAAAAAAGGAGACGGGATTAAGGAGCGATGACTTTGCGAGTCCCCGTCCAAACCTTCGCTTTCATCGGATCAGTCATACCAGGGACGTAGGCGTTGTAACGGGTCTGAATGGGTTGATTCTCACCCAAGGTTTCAGGTTTCATCGGACCGTTTCGGAATCCAGCAGCGACTGGGAACATCGATATCAGATACGGCATCCCGTTTTCGGAATCGAGAACCGAGTAGATCAGGACTTCGGCGTTTCCACCAAACGCGCCTTTTGTAAAAGGCACGAAGTCGGTACGAAGCGTGACGGTGCGATTTTCTGAAATCTGAACTGTCTCCTCCACGCGAGTCACTTTGAGTGAGGCGAAGTCATAGTCGTTGATCGCTTTTGCGACCATTGATTTTTGGGAGTCGAGAACTTTGAGAGCTTCAGGTTCGTTTCTGAAAGCGATGCAACCCGCGAATGCGGTGACGTTTGCGAAAAGTCCGCCGTCCATTGGGAACGGCGAGATTGTTTTTTCAGAAAGCCCGAAGCCTTGTTCGATGTCAGGGCGAACCCAGCGAAGACGTTTGTAGCCGTAAGGGGTTTTCAAGTTCGAGAACAAATATCCGTACGTGTGTTCGGTGCCAGCGTGAACGATGCGGTCATCGTGCATCGGAACGTCGCCCATGATCTCAGCCAACGCATCGTAGAGGTTGCTGTTCATGATGATCGACTTTGCACCTTCGTCGAAGTTTAAGCTTTTGCCCCAAAGGAATTTGAACTCTTTCGAAATCGAACCCTCTTTTTCGAGGCGCGAGAATACTTCAGGCGCGAGTTCCTTGAACGCCGCTTTCGTCGATTCGATGGACGTCATTCTCGGTTCGAGCTCTCGAACGATTCCAGCGAATGGGCAGTCGAGTTCGGTTTCTCCAAGTGCCAGGTTTGGGCACAGTTCTAGGGAGCGACTGGTTTGGGCTTCAGCGACCGGGGTGACCGAATTTTTCTGAGGAAGAGCATTTCCGCTTTCAACGGAATTTCGAAATGCAGAACAACCCGTAAACGCGCTCAGAAGGAGACCTGCCGACATGAAAACCGTGAAAGTCTTTTTCATAATGGGGCAAGGGCTACCACGATGCGCGGGTGGCCACAATTTTAGGTTCTGTCAGGAAGGATGTTTTTTAGGGCACCCTCTAGGTTCTTGAATAGAAAGGAATAACCCAAAGATTCGGCGCGACGCGGCACGACGTTTTGGGAGGTTAAAACGGTCTCGTCCGCCATCTCCCCAAGAGCCATTTTTAGAGCAAAAGCCGGGACCGGAAACGGGGCTGGTCGATGAAGGGTGCGGGCCAGGGTTTGGGTAAATTCCGCGTTCTGAACGGGGTGGGGAGAGACGGCATTGATGACCCCGGACCACGAGTCTTTTTCGATCGCCTCCGCGATCATCTGGGTCAGGTCGTCGAGGTGAATCCAACTCATCCATTGTTTTCCGGAACCGATCCGTCCGCCAAGTCCAAGTCTAAATGGGGTCAGCATCGTTTTCAGAGCCCCGCCCGAATCTCCGAGTACGATCCCGATACGGAAAATGCAGGTTCGATCGGCTTTGATCTTTTTTGCTTCATTTTCCCAAGCCTCACAAACATCCGCTAAAAACCCGCTTCCGCGGGAGGATTCTTCGGTCAGGCTTTCATCGCCACGCGATCCGTAGAAGCCGATGGCAGAAGTAGAAATCATGACTTTTGGCGGGGTCGCTTGGGAGGCGAGAAGCTGGGCTAAACTTCGCGTTCCCTGAACGCGACTCTCCCGAATCTTCGTTTTCTTTTCTTCGCTCCAGCGAAATCCAAAGATGGGTTCACCCGCGAGATGGATAACAGCGTCGATCGAGGGAAGAGGTTTTGAGTTCTGGATCTTTGAGAAGGCATCCCAGGCGAATGTCTCGATGTTTGCGTTTTGATCTCCATATATAGAGAGACGATTTCGGAGCGCTTCCGGGTTCCGTCCAAGCGCTAGGATGGAGTGCCCTCGGTGTAATAACCTCGAAATGAGGTGACTTCCCACGAATCCAGACGCTCCCGTAATGAGTATTTTCATAGTCCTTTCATCGTGTTCCGGATGACAGGTGTAAAGACTTTAGACAGGGGGGTGTAGAAAAAGACCCCCCAGAGGCCCTATAGTTGACTTGGCGGGTCAACAAATGGCATTGCGCTTGCTCCATCTCTCCTCAAACAACCCCTGTTCGCAAGACAGGTTTGAAACAAGCAGTTGAGGAAAGAGATCTATGTTGAACAATAAATTCTTATTCATTGCAGCTACGCTCGTCGCAATGAGCGGATGTGGAAAAAATTTCGAAGGTCGCTATGAAGGTGTGGAAATTAATTCCGCAAACTCCTACTACCCAAGTTCTGCAACGATGAACTTGAAACAAGACGGTGACCTCGTCAGCGGCGACTACACCGTTCAGCGCCAACAAACCGGCACTGTGACTTATCGTCTCACTGCACGCGCAGAAAAATCAGATACTTTAGAAGGTGTTCAGCTCACCGTTCAACCAACAGCTGGGAACACGACCTACGGCCAAATGGGCTACATGGGAAGTTACTCTGCATGCACCTACTTGGGCGGAACGCTCAGTGCTCCAGAGGGAAAACAAATCACCGGATCGATTTCACAAGGCGGCGTCGCTGCAAACCCTCAGTACCAACAGTACGGCAGCATGTGCTCCTTCAATCTGAATTTGACCAAAGTCAGCGACAAGTAATTCTGACCGCTCGTCAGTCTATTTGTTAGTTCGAGATTACCAACTACTTGTTTTGATCGGGGAGGGGATGATGCAAATTCTGAAAAAGAAAAACATCATCCTCTCCTCGATTCTTTTTTCTGCGGCCGCATCGTTCGTTCTCTTCTCGTGCGGCTCGCCCTCTTCTCGTAATAATGAAACTTTTTATAACGTCGCCGCTTGTGATGAGGCTGTTCCTAGTCGCTTCACCGAGCGCACGAACTCTGAAGTGCCAGTGGAACTCTCTGAACTTGAAGACGGAACTTATGCATTCTATCACAGCGAAATTCGAGTGGAGACCACGGTAAAAAACCACACCGCAAAATTTCAGACCTGGGAAAAAATTAGTAAACAACCCGCAGCGATCGCAGGCGCCCCGACCTATTCCGTTCAGCAGGACTGGGGTTGTATTTCCGCAAAAGACGCACTCGCAGAAAAACCATCATTTGTGGTTGAGGCAGTGTTAGTTCGTATTTTTAAAAAATCCGCAGGCAGAGTTGAGTGGATCAATAGAAAGGTTGGCATTTACGCAAATCAAGGCGCCGCCGCCTGGTTCTTTAATGACCCACTAAAATCTTCGGGCCGTGAACCCAACGGAAAAGAAAAGTTTGAGGTCGAGATTTTAAAATCGAGCGCGAACGAGTTTAATCGTGGCTTGGAAAAATATTGGGACGAATCTTCGTTTTCTCAGATGCTCGGAAAGACTTTCGAGTTTCACGGGAAGAAACGTATCGACGCAAACACCGTCATTTACGCTCGAATTGTGTACGAAAGGCAGAGGTCACAAGCCGCGGACGTAGAGGGAGATCTCTTTATCCCGCTCCCGACCGTCGACGTACTTCACTGAGCATTAAGGATTCATGCGACTCGGGACATCGATGATGTCCTCGACTAAAAAAGTCTCACCCTTTACAGTCCATTTCACATCGTAATCCAAGAGATAAAACCCAAAATGTTTTCCTTCAGCTTCATCGGAGCCGGGAGGCATCTTCTTTCGCTGTGATTTTGGGCGCGGGTCGAGTTCCAACATTTCAATGACGAGCTTCTCGAGTTCAGGGTGGCGTTTGATTCGCGCTTCGAGCGCGCGCTTTCCTTTTGCGGTGAATTCTACAGGGTAGCGGTGAATGGGAGCTGAAGCCCACCCGCCGTTTGCATCTGGAATTGAGTCCGCATAAGGAAGATACGGTTTAATGTCGATGACGGGAGAGTCATCTAAGATATCGACTCCCGACACCTTAATGCGAGGTCCACCTTTAGCGTTGATATCGATACTCTCGATCTTTACGACACTTAATCCGAGTGGGTTTGGACGATGGGGAGAGCGTGA